>JASFGC010000010.1:0-25406 GCA_050123975.1 Syntrophobacterales bacterium
CCAAGATGACCTTTCCGCACTGAGGTTTCAGGTGTCAGGTGTCAGGTTTCAGCTTTTATCTTTCTTTTTCCTGACACCTGATCCGCCTCCGGCGGAACACCTCGAACACTATGATTTGATGCTTGGAAACCGGGGACCCGCCCGCAGGGTGGGGTGTCCGAAGGACCAGTTTGGTTTTTCGAATGCTCCATCGCTAGGCGGCGACCAGACTTGGATTCTTCACTTTCTCCGTAAAGCGAACAGAGGAATTAAGATAGAACCCATATGAGCGTGCAATCGTCAGTTAAATCTGAGCAATTGAGGCTCTTTCTCGCACTCTCGAGAACTCCCCATCTCCTGATTGATCTCGCAACTCCAATGGCGGTAGCCCTCTTGTGTCTGGGGAGATTACCACCCCTTTCAACCATTATACTCGGACTCATTACCGTTTTTGCCGGATATGCATGCATCTACGCCTTGAATGATGTGACCGATTACGAGTTGGATCAGAAAAGGATGGGAGACCTTCCCAGAGAAGAGACCTGCTTCGATCTCGACTGCATTTTTGTTCGTCACCCGCTGGCTCAAGGGCTCATTCCCATTGCTGGCGGTATTGTCTGGACTGCTCTGTGGGGAATTATTGCCTTGGTGGGGGCCGCACTCTTAAATCCAGTGTGTGCCGTTATATTTATTATTGGTGCTATCTTGGAAGTTTGTTACTGCAAGCTTTACAGCTTCAGTCAGTGGAAAATATTCATCGCCGCCACCGTAAAAAATCTTGGAGCACTGGCTGCCATCTATGCGGTAAATCCAGACCCACCGCTCGAGTTTATCATTGTGATTTTTATTTGGATTGCACTGTGGGAAGTAGGGGGACAGAACATCCCCAACGACCTCGTGGACATGCATGAAGATGAAAGGCTCGGAGGCAAGACCATTCCTGTGGTCTATGGATCGAGCATTTCGGTAGTTGTCATTATGATAACGTTGATTGCAAGTTTTATCTTGGGCCTGGGGCTGGTGTTTTTTTCACCCCTTTCATTCAAGGGGGTCTATGTCCTCGGTGCAATTTTTTCAGGCCTGTTTTTTCTCTTACTTCCACTCAGGAAGTTTCTAACAGAAAAGGAAACCAGCAAAGCCATCAACCTTTTCAACCAAGCGAGCCTCTATCCTGTGGGGATATTAACCACCACTGTTTTCTGTATACTGCTGAAATATATCTAGTCTTCAAATAGGCACTAGGCACTAAGCACTGAGGCCATTTCAAATTTCGCATTTGTCATTTTGCATTTTGAAGAATGATTACATGATTCTCAACTCAATGCTGAGATTCAGAAAATCGGCAAATGAGAGATGAAAACTGGGCAATGAGAAATGGAATGGTGCCTCCCCACAGCAGGCAGCAGGCAGCGAGCAGCTCAAGCCCAATGCCTTTCACTTTACCATTGACAGCTCAACAGTCTATGCCAACTGGCAACTACCCCGACGTGCGCCATTTTGTTGTAATGATTAGAATACTAAGTACGACAATTGAGCAGTGAGTCTCCGTGGAGCAAATGATGCAAAATATAGGGTTCCGGACAGAAGAGGTACAAAGATGAATTTCGAAAGCTTCTTGGGAAATATTTACTTCGGCTCAATGGATATGGATCGGTTTCAGTCCTTCAAAGATCTGGGAGGAAATGAAAAAACAAGAAAGATCGTTGACAAATATCTTGAAGTCACAAAGAAATATCCACCCTCCTATCTAGAACAACAGGGAAGCATCCCGGCAGAGTTGTTGGAAGAGTTGAAGAAGTTCGGTTTTTTCGGACTCAACATCCCTGAAAAGTACGGCGGAGTTGGCTTGAGTCTCAGGCAGTACTTGCAGGTGGTAGCAGAGATAGCAGGCAAAGATTTGGCCCTGGCCCTTATTTCTTTGGCGCATCTTTCCATTGGTTGCAAAGGTATTGTTCTTTTCGGCAATGAGGCACAAAAGGAAAAATATCTGGTTCCGGCAGCATCCGGCGAGATGATTTTTTCATACGCCCTCACTGAACCGAAAATAGGCTCCGACGCCAAACATATCGAGACGGAAGCCGTTCTCTCTGAAGATGGTCAACACTATATTTTGAATGGTCAAAAGACATACATTACCAACGCAAACTATGCCGGCGGTCTTACGGTTTTCGCCCAGCTTGATAAAAAGAAGCCGGGTTTTATGGGTTCTTTCATCGTTGAGACCAACTGGGATGGAGTGAAAATTGGTAAAGATATGCCCAAAATGGGACTGAAGGCAAGTTCTACGGCAGCCATCCAATTTAAGGACGTCAGGGTGCCACGGGAAAATCTCTTAGGCCAGCCGGGCGAGGGGTTCAAGATTGCCATGAGTATCCTTAATTACGGCAGACTGGCCCTCGGGGCAGGATCTGTTGGCGTTATGAACCAGGCGCTGCGGGACATGGAAAGACAGTCCGCAAGCCGGAGACAGTTTGGAGTGGCGATCAATAGCTTTGAACTCATTCAAGAAAAGATGGTGCAGGCCAAGGTTGACAGTTACGTGGCCTCAGCCATGACAGCGTTCACCGCTGGAATGCTGGAGGATCATTCTCACGCCCGGATTGCTATTGAGAGTTCCCACTGCAAACTATTCGGCACCACGAGAGCCTGGGATACCCTGTATAATGCCCTACAAGTGGCCGGAGGCTCAGGTTACCTAGCCACCCGGCCCTATGAGAAGAGATTGAGAGATTTCAGGGTAACTACCATTTTTGAGGGAACCACTGAGATCCACTCCATCTATCCCCCCTTGTTCGTCTTGCGCAATCTCAACAAACACATGAAATCAGTCCATCCCTCCACCACCTCCAGATTGCTCTTTCTGCTCAAGGGTCTGTTTGGTAAAGCTGATTGGAAACTACGATTCCAGCAAAGAGTCATGAACCGTGCGGCTCGCCTGGCCAAAGCAAATGCACGCAGTGTACGCTGGTTGTTGCACGCTGGCCTCTTGATATATGGCAAAAAGATCCAAAGTAAGCAGTTCTTCTTGCGTCGGATTACCAATCTCAGTTTACATCTCTATGGACTCGTCGCGGTTTTGGCCAAAATAGATGGAGCCCAAAAAATGGGGCGGGATATCTCAGAGGATCTTAAAATACTATCCTATTTTCTGGAGGTTGCACGGCAGTCGAGAAAACGTGATAGGCGTTTGTTCCGATCCAGAAAGGAAGCTCTTCACAAGAATGTTGTCAAGAGTATCATTTCCTAATTTCTTGCCCTACCAAAACCTTGACCGCGGTTTGACTGTGACTTACTATTAATGCATATTTCTCAAACGACTTGAGAAAAACTCATCCAAAAACTATTCAGGATGTCTCCCCAAGATTTCGTCATCCCCATGGCGCGGGGGGCGCCCAGAAAAAATTGATTCCCAGAACCGGTAAGGAGACGAACATGCAAGAACGTGATGGCTTAGTCACAATGAAAGGTAACCCAATTACCCTCACAGGTACCGAGCTACAAGTTGGAGATCAGGCTCCTGACTTTGTGGCCATAGACAATGATCTGAATCCGGTGAGCTTTGACTCATTCCGCGGCAAAGTCTGTATCATTTCCTCCGTGCCATCTCTCGACACTCCGGTGTGTGACATGGAGACCCGGAGATTCAATGATGAAGCAGGGCGCCTGGGCGACGATGTAGAAATTCTCACCATTAGTATGGATCTACCATTTGCTCAAAAACGGTGGTGCGGAGCTGCCGGAGTTGAAGCGGTCCAAACGCTCTCTGACCACCGGGACGCAGCCTTTGGCCAGGCATACGGTGTACTCATCAAGGGGTTGCGCTTACTGGCGAGGGCAGTTTTTGTGGTAGATAAGGAAGGAACCATACGATATATAGAGCTGGTGAAAGAGATTGCCAGTGAGCCTGACTATGATGCCGTACTGACAGCAGTTAAAGAGCTTGTCTAAGAAGAACCGTACCGTTGGTAATAGAGGTGCGGCATCATCCGTATGTGTTCATCCTCGAACAGCCTTTTTCAGATGGAATCGATCAGTCTCGCCATGACGGGACGCTCAACCATTAGAAACATACATCAAAATACAACACATTAAACTGACCGCTGAATGCTGACAGCCTATAACACCAGGGGGAAGGGAATCATGCGACTCTTACCTTTTGTAATGGTATTCATTCTTTTGTTTCCCGCACAATTTAGGGCGGCGGAATTGAGCGACGCCAGTTCTGAATGTTTGGACTGTCATGCGAGTATAGCGCCGGGGATGGTTGCGGGTTGGCAGAATAGCCGTCATGCCAGAGTGAGTCCGCTTGAAGGTCTGAAAAAGCCGGAGCTTGAAAGAAGGGTATCCGCCAAGTGGGTTCCGAGTGACCTGGTCCAAAATGTGGTCGGCTGCGCTGAGTGTCACACCCTGAACCCGGAGAAACACAGCGACACCTTCGAGCACAACGGCTATCAGGTGCATACTGTTGTCACTCCTGAAGACTGTGCCACCTGCCATCCAGTTGAAGAGAAGCAATATGGGCAAAATCTCATGTCTCATGCCTATGGGAACCTGATGAATAACTCTCTTTACCAGGATCTGGTGCAAACGATCAACGGGGTGCAGTTCTTTGATGACGGCCACATAGGCATGAAACCCGTAAACCCAGAGACAAATGATGATTCCTGTCTTTCGTGTCATGGCACCAAGGTTGAGGTGAAAGGATTTGATGAGCGCGACACCGAGATGGGGGAAATGGAGTTTCCTGTTCTGAGTGGCTGGCCCAATGCAGGTGTTGGCCGCATAAATCCTGATGGCAGCAGAGGTTCATGCTCCTCCTGTCATACCTGGCATCGATTCTCCATTGAGATGGCCAGAAAACCGCATACCTGTTCCCAGTGCCATAAGGGCCCGGATGTTCCCATATATAAGATATATCAGGTCAGCAAACACGGAAATATCTATTCATCCATCGGCAAGCAGTGGAACTTCGAGGAAGTTCCCTGGACAGTAGGGGAAGACTTTACTGCACCTACCTGTGCCACCTGCCATGTCAGCCTGGTTGTTACTCCAGAGGGTGATATAGTAGCGGAGAGGACTCATCAAATGAACAACCGTCTTCCCTGGAGAATTTTCGGCCTGATTTATGCTCACGCCCACCCCAAATCTCCTGACACGAGTGTGATTATGAACAAGAGCGGTCTTCCCCTTCCCACCGATCTCAATGGGGAACCCGCCTCCACCTACTTGATCGATAACAACGAACAACAAAAGCGGCGTAAGATCTTGCAAAAAGTTTGTCTCACCTGCCACAGCCAGCAGTGGGTGGATGGTCACTGGATCCGATTTGAAAATAGCATTCGAACCAGCAATGAGATGACTGTGACCGCCACCGAATTGATGCTGAAGGCGTGGGAAAAAGGAGTGGCCAAGGGGCTGGCTCAGAATGACTCGATCTTTAATGAAGCCATCGAAAAGAAATGGATGGAGCAGTGGTTGTTTTTTGCCAACTCGACCCGGATGTCTTCAGCCATGCTTGGTACCGACTACGGTGTATTCGACAATGGCCGCTGGTATATGGCGAAAAACATACAGGAAATATATGACTGGTTGAGGATGATGCTCGCTGTGAACAGCGAAACATCGCGAGGTGAAAAGTAAAGATTCCGCCACAAGAGGATTCAGAGTTAGTTGTGTATTGGAGGAATAGAAATTCCAAATCACAAATCACAAATATCAAACAAATAACAATGACCAAAATACCAAATTCCAAACCTGTTTTTTGTTTTGGTCATTGAAACTGGGGACCCACCCGCAGGGTGGGGAGTCCGGAGGACCAATATTGGAATTTGAGATTTGTTTGTAATTTGGTGCTTGGACTTTGGGATTTCAGATCAAGATTAAGTGTAAAGCTCGCTACTGACCCCGTGGAAAGCACAGGGTTGGAAATGTTAAATCCAAACATAGACATAAGGAGGATTCGTAATGGCTGAGCAGTTGGAGGTTTACAAATGTGATGCATGCGGCAACATCGTAGAAGTTTTGCATGGCGGCGGCGGAGAACTCGTCTGCTGCGGGGAGGCCATGAAACTTTTTGTGGAGAACACCGTTGATGCTGCCAAGGAAAAACATGTGCCGGTGATCGAGAAAACAGCTGATGGCTTCAAAGTTGCGGTGGGAAGTGTCGCTCATCCTATGGAGGAGAAGCATTATATTGAGTGGATCGAGGTTATTGCCGGCGGCAAGACGTATCGTCAGTTTCTAAAACCTGGAGAAGAGCCCGAAGCAACTTTTTGCCTCGACGCTGATCAGGTAACAGCCAGGGAATACTGCAATCTGCACGGTTTGTGGAAGGCATAACAAATCAGTGGGAAGAAAAACAGAGTTGTTTGCAGACCTGGAATACCAGACCATTTGGCAGGTCAGAGTTTACTAAGGTTTCAGTGTTCAATTCTATCATTTCTGACACCTGACACCTAAAACCTAAAATCTCATAATTTGGTGCTTGGATTATTAACTTCACCGCAGATGCCTCTCCCCCGCTAGGGGGGGAGGAGATTTTTTTCTGGCATTGAGTTACCTCCATTCTTATCTTTAATTTCGTGACAAAGAGTTAGCCTGTACCGCGTAACCATAAAAGGAGAGGTATCAATGAGTTTCGAGTTCAATGCCGACGAAATCCTGGCAATGGCGGAAAATATTGAACGCAATGGGGCCCGTTTCTACCGCAAAGCAGCTGAGTTGGTAGAAGACCAAGCGATCAGGAAATTACTTGAAGATCTTGCTGCATGGGAAGATGGACATGAGAGGGTTTTCGCCACCATTAGGGCGGATTTGGCTGCTCAAGAGCGTGAGCCAAAGGTTTTTGATCCTGAACAAGAGACCTCAATGTACTTGCGGGCAATGGCTGATGGGCATGTCTTCGATGCGAGGGTCGATCCTGCCGATACTTTGACGGGCAGTGAGTCAGCAGAAGACATTTTACGCATGGCCATCGGACAGGAAAAGGACTCCATTGTTTTCTATACGGGCCTGAAGGAGATGATCTCTCATAGTGCAGGCAAAGAGCGAATTGAAGCAATCATCAAAGAGGAAATGGGTCATATCGGATTCTTGAATAGAGAGATTGCTGCTTTGAGCTCAAAGGTAAGGTGAAAGGGTGAGACATGGAGAAAAATGATGTCACCTTGCTCATTGGTGGAGAGGCAGGGCAAGGGCTCGTGACTCTCGGGCAGCTCCTTGCCAAGAGTCTGGTGCACGCTGGCTACTCTATCCTTGTAACCCAGAGCTACCAGTCACGCATTCGAGGTGGTCACAACACCTTTGCCATCCGGGTCAGCACGGAAGCAGTCGTCGCTCCCCGGGAGTCGGTGGACCTTCTGATCGCCATGAATGCAGAAACAGTGACTCTGCATAAAGGAGAAGTTGCTGATGGTGGGCTCATTGTTGTAGATGAGGCCCACGGAACTGATAGTGGTGGTTGTCTCCAGGTCCCGTACCAGCAGCTGGCAGAGACAAGATTCTCAAATGTGGTGGCGCTCGGCGTCGTCAGTGTTCTGCTCGGTCTTGATCAAGGGTTGGTGGCCAGAACCTTGGATGATTTTTTTGGCAAAAAAGACCGTGAGATGGCTGAGAAGAACAGACAGATATTGACCAGCGCTTTTGGCTGGTGTGGTCAACAAACTGTTTTTTTTGAAAAACTCCCCCCAGTGGCTCAATCAGTCCAGCGCATGGTGATGAACGGTAATGAGGCCATCGCCATGGGTGCACTCTCCGCAGGGGTGAAATTTTGTTCTTTTTATCCCATGACTCCAGGAACATCCATCGCACTCAATCTGACAGCTCAGGCCGGCCGCATGGGTGTGGTGGTGGAACAGGCCGAGGATGAGATTGCTGCCATTAATATGGCCATTGGAGCCTCCTTCGCAGGCGTGCCGTCCGTTGTGCCCACGTCCGGTGGAGGCTTTGCCCTCATGACGGAAGGGGTTAGCCTTGCCGGAATGACCGAGACTCCGGTTTTGATTGTGGTGGCACAGAGGCCGGGGCCGGCTACCGGGCTACCGACTCGCACGGAGCAGGCAGATTTGGAACTCGTTTTGTACGCTGGTCACGGGGAATTCCCCCGGGCTATCTTCAGTCCCGGAACGGTGGAGGAGTGCTTCTGGCTCGCCCGAAAGAGTGTTGAAGTTGCGGCCAAATTTCAGAGCCCCGTTTTTCTCCTCACCGACCAGTTTCTCGCAGACTCTTCTCGTGCTGTAGCACCGTTCGATATCGACAACTTAAAACCGATTGATCCGGGAATAGCAACAGAGGCATCATCCTTGCCGTACAATCGCTATGCTATCACTCCAAGCGGTGTTTCGCCTCGGCTTCTTCCGGGAATGACCAAACATCTTGTGGTCGCCGACGGCGATGAGCATTTAGTGGATGGCCATATTACTGAAGATCTTGAGGTGCGCAACCTCATGGTTGAAAAGCGACTAAGGAAAGAGCAAGGGATTATGGCTGAGGTCGTTCCTCCTGAGTTCCAGGGTGACGAGAGTCCAGATGTGCTTCTGGTCACCTGGGGTTCGAGCAAAGGTTCGGTTCTGGAGGCGGCAGTAAAATTACGAAACGACTCTACGCGAGTGGGTATCTTGCATTTCTCTCAAGTGTGGCCCTTGGTTCCAGATAAGTTCTTGGGATACCTGGAAAGTGCTGGCGAGGTAGTCTGTGTAGAGGGCAATGCCTATGGACAGCTGGCGCGGTTGATCAGACGGGAAACAGGCTTTGGTGTTCACAGAAGGGTGCTCCGTTATGATGGTCTACCGATAACGCCGGAGTATATATTGCGCGAACTAGGGAGGGCATAAATGTAATGAAAGGAGAATGAAAATCCCACCTTGGATGTGTGATGTGAGATGTGAGATTTCTAGAGTGATTTTTTTACATGAATCTCGCATCCCATATCCCACATCTCAAATCTTTAACGGAAATGTTTGAGGGACGAATATGGTAAGTATTGACGATTATGGACAATATGAAACGGCCTGGTGTCCTGGTTGCGGCAACTTCTCTATTCTGGAGGCGGTCAAGCAAGGGCTGGTTGACAGTGGACTTGCGCCGCACCAGGTTCTGCTGGTCTCTGGGATCGGGCAGGCGGCAAAAGCACCTCATTACCTGAATGCCAACGTTTTTAATGGACTGCACGGTCGAGCTCTGCCAGTGGCCACCGGAGCCAAACTGGCAAATCCAGACCTCCGTATCATTGTCGAAAGCGGAGACGGCTGCAACTATGGTGAAGGTGGTAACCACTTTCTGGCTGCCATCCGGCGCAACATAGATCTGACAATGATTGTGCACAATAACCAGATCTACGGTCTCACCAAGGGCCAGGCCAGCCCCACATCGGGAGAAGGTATGGTCACAAAAGCGCAACCTGAGGGAGTGGCCTCGTTACCTTTCAATCCCATTGCTGTTGCCGTAGCCATGCAGGCCAGTTTTGTGGCCCGCGGCTTTTCCGGCATGATCGATCACTTGGCTGGACTCATTAAAGAAGCAATTGCCCATCAGGGCTTTGCTCTCATTGATGTTTTGCAGCCTTGTGTTTCCTTCAACAAAATCAACACGTTCGCCTGGTACAAGAAACGTTGTTATACTTTGCCTGACGACTACGATGCCACCGATTGGCAGGCTGCAATGCAGACGGCTGTGGAATGGGGAGATAAGATCCCACTTGGGGTTATTTACCGTAACCAAAGGACCAGCTTTGAAAAAAGATTTTCAGTTCTGCAACGAGGCCCATTGGTTGGTCAGGATACAGACCTGGCGGAACTCAAGAAGATTCTGGAAAAGTTCGCTTAGGCAGCGAGAAATTGGCGGATGCGAGAGAAAAGCTGCGGGCTCGATGAATGGAGGGATTGAAGATGGTAAAGGTGAAAACGTTTGCCACAGAATTGAAAATATTCCACACCATGAAAGAATTGTACGATCTGGATGAAAAGGTAAACCAATTTATAAAAGACAACAATATTAATAAGATAGTTTCTGTAAGCGATACGTGCACTACAGACGATAAAGGTGCCACCATAGGGGTGATTCGAGTAATTGCTTACGAGTAGTCTGATTGAAGATGAATGTGGGCGCCATTGCAATGCTGATGTGCTGGGCTGAACAGGTAAGCGCGTTCAGGGGGTCGGTTTGAAGTGCCTGAGCGAAAAACATAACTGTGTACTTATGTCAATAATGGAAGTCCACATGAGAAACGGAAACTGATCAAGTTATTGTGTGGAGGAGGATCTGATGTACAAACCTTTCAAAGCGATTAACGTAACCGATAACGTCCACTGGGTAGGAGCGATTGACTGGGGAATCCGTGATTTCCACGGTTATCTCACTGAGCGGGGGACCACCTACAACGCCTTTCTGGTAATGGCGGACAAAATCACCTTGATTGATACGGTCAAACCCCCTTTTCTGCCCGAACTTCTCGCCCGAATAAGTTCGGTGGTGGATCCAAAGGACATCGACTATGTTGTCTCCAATCACGCGGAAATGGATCACTCCGGCTCGTTGGTCGATGTTATAGACGTGGTACAGCCGGAAAAGGTATTTGCCTCTTCCATGGGCAGGAAAGCACTCAAAGAACACTTTCACCTGGATCACGAGATTGTGGCGGTCAAGAATGGTGAGAGTCTCAGTCTCGGCAACCTGAGCTTGACTTTCCTCGAGACTCGAATGCTCCACTGGCCCGACAATATGTTCAGTTATCTACCTGAAGAAAAGCTGCTCTTTTCTCAGGATGCCTTTGGTATGCACCTGGCAACGAGTGAGAGATTTGCTGATGAGATAGACGAATCCATCCTGGAGTATGAAGGCGAAAAATATTTTGCTAATATTTTGCTCCCTTTCTCTGACTTGGTAACAAAACTTCTGGATAAGGTTGGCGAGCTTGGTATTCAGATCGATATTATTGCCTGTGACCACGGCCCCATATGGAGGAAAGATCTCGATAAGATTATCGGCTGGTACTCCAAGTGGGCCCAGCAGAAACCTACAAATAAAGCGGTAGTTGTCTTCGACACCATGTGGTTTAGCACCGCCAAAATGGCAGAGGCCGTTGCCGAGGGCTTGCTGGTCGGGGGCGCGCAGCCAAAGCTGATGCCGCTCAAATCGAATCACCGTAGTAATGTCGCCACTGAAATCCTGGAGGCAGGAGCACTTGTGGTCGGTTCCCCCACTCTAAACAACAACATGTATCCGACAGTTGCCGACTTGTTGGTTTACTTGAAAGGTTTAAAGCCGAAGAATCTGGTGGGCGCAGCATTTGGCTCCTACGGCTGGAGTGGTGAGGCCGTTGGCCAGGTGCGAGGAATGCTGGAAGAGATGAAGATCGATTTAATTGACGAAGGCTTGCGGGTCAAGTTTGTCCCCGACGGTGATTCCCTCAGCAAGTGCTTTGACCTCGGACTTCGAGTCGCAGAAAAGGTCAAAGCTCTGGGTGAGTCACCATAATATAGGGCCAAAATTTCTAACTATAACGATGAGAAAAGAGGAGGTGAAAGCATGCAAAATTCCTGGAAATGCACGAAGTGTGGGTACACATTGGAGACCGATGCACCACCCGAAACCTGTCCAGCTTGCAACGAGAAGTGCGAGTTCGTCAATGTGACCTGTTACATACCCGACTGTGGCGACACAGGAAGTGATCCGAGACTTGGATCGTGATGCTGTCGCATCACAAATCCGAAATTCGAATATCGAAATACTAAACAAATCCGAAATTCGAATTACCAAATACTCCAAAACCTTGGAGAATCTATAAGAGGGTATATCGTTTTTCGGACAATCTGTTTTGATGGCTTGAAGTTTTTGTTTTGAATTTAGAATTTTCGTCATTTAATATTGTTTCGGAACCGGGAACCCGCCCGAAGGGTGGGACTCCGGAGGAGAATTTCGTGCTTCGAATTTCGGATTTACTCTGTATCGAGATGACAGGCGGAAATACTGCACGGGTGTGCCGGCGAGAAACGAAGTGGAGAAGAGACCAAAAGTGAGCGTGAAAGTTCTTGGGATTTACGGAAGTCCGCGCAAGGGCGGCAATACTGACCTACTCCTGGACATGATCCTGGAAGGAGCACAGGCGGCCAGTGCTGAGGTGGAGTCGATCTATGCACGAAAGCTGAAGATCAGTGGCTGCATTGAGTGTGGAAGCTGTGATGACACGGGAGAGTGCGCACTTCATGATGATATGGACACAGTGTACCCACTCCTTCAGGAGGCGGATGTCGTCTTTCTGGCTTCCCCGAATTTTTTCTATAATGTCACAGCTCAGGTGAAGCTTCTCATCGATCGCAGCCAGGCCATGTGGTCCAAGAGACTGCTGGAAAAGAAGCCGGAACAGAGGCGAACATACGACAGCGGCAAGGGTTACCTCATTTGTGTGGGGGCCACCAAGGGGAAAAGCCTCTTTGTTGGGGTTGAGCTGACGGCAAAATACTTCTTCGATGCTTTGGACATGACTTACGAAGGCGGGCTCCTGATCGATAGGATCGAAGCAAAGGGGGAGATCCTGAAGCATCCAGATGCTATGGATCGTGCCTTTGACCTTGGTAAGAGGGCTGTTGAAAGCATGAAGGTTTAAATTGCTTTTTGACGGATTCTGCCGTTCTGTAGAATACGCTCTGCTTTCTATAAGACCTTCAAGAAGACGAGGAGGAAAGAGATCATGGCAAAAGTTCTCGTGGTTTATGCCACCAGGACAAGTTCAACCAGAGATATTGCTGAGCTCGTTGCAGAAGGGATCCGTTTTTCAGGCAACGAGGCGGTGATTGTTGATGTGAAGGATATTAAGAGCGAGGCCGATTTTGAAGGATATGATGGCTATGTGTTCGGTTCCCCCACCTACCACGGTGAAATGCTGCAGTCCATGAAAACCATGTTGTTTCTAACAGAAAAAGCCAACCTGGAAGGTAAGGTAGGTGGCGCTTTTGGCGCTCATGGTTGGAGCACCGAAGCCCAGGATCGAATCTACAATACCATGAAAGAAATTTTCAAGATGGACATGGCCAAAGGTCCGCTCCTGTTAAAATCAGCCTCTCTGGGCGGTGGGGTGCAGATGGCCCACGAATATGGGAAAGAAATAGGCAGCAAATTAACTTGATCTTCGAGAGGGCTGGGTCTCTGCACCCACCCTAAATAACATTTTATTCTTCCTTTTGACCGGTACAGAGACCGGCCTCACTCGAGAAGCCGCTGCTCATCCGAAAACTGACGTTTTCAGATGAGCGCGATCAGCTATCAGCACTCAGCCATCAGCAAAATACATGTAAATACAATATATTGAACTGATCGCTGATTGCTGACTGCTGACAGCTCCATCCGGTAATCTCGGATTTCCGGATAGACATGAGCAAATAGTCAAGACGGATAGGCAGTTCTTATGTTTTTGCCCTCTGGATTCTGAATTCTGGCTACCTGCCCTGAGCCTATCGAAGGGCTGCCTCCTTTTTCATTTTTTCTTTTTTCAAACCTATACCAAGCTTTTAACAAGAAAAACTGGCGTCACTATATAGACTACTGGCTGACTAGTGTTTATCGTTTACACATTATAACTTTTATTGACTCAATACAAGGAGTTGCTATGGAGCCCGAGACAAAAGGGTTAGGAGGAGAAAAGAACCGCTTGGGTAGTGAGAAGAGTCACTACCTGCTGCAGCATGCCGACAATCCAGTGGATTGGTATCCCTGGGGAGAAGAGGCATTTGCCAAAGCCAAAAGGGAGGATAAGCCCATATTCCTCTCTATAGGGTATTCCACCTGCCACTGGTGTCACGTAATGGCGCATGAGTCCTTTGAAGATGAAGAGGTTGGGCGAATGCTCAACGAATTTTTCGTTGCCATTAAAGTTGACCGGGAAGAGCGGCCGGATGTTGATATGGTTTATATGGCAGTGTGCCAAGCCATAACCCTGAAAGGAGGGTGGCCTCTTTCAGTTTTCATGACGCCTGACGCCAAGCCTTTTTACGCCGGAACTTATTTTCCCAAGAATGGTCGGATGGGGATGCCGGGTTTTATGGAAATAATAGGTCATATTGCCAATGCCTGGGCAAATGACCGGGGTCCTCTTCTTGAGGCGAGTGAAAAGATTACCAAAGGCATTCAACCGAGACCTTCCAGTGGGTCAATGGCTGATCTGGGTGTCGATACGCTGAAAAAGGGCTATGACCAGTTAGCAAAGTCTTTCGACCCGAAATGGGGCGGCTTTGGTTCAGCCCCGAAATTCCCCACCCCCCACAACCTCACTTTTCTGTTGCGGTGGCATAGGAGAAATGGTGATGCCAACGCCTTACATATGGTGGAGAAAACTCTGAATGGCATGCGGAATGGGGGTATCTTTGATCATATCGGTTACGGTTTCTGTCGATACTCCGTTGACGAAAGATGGTTAGTGCCCCATTTCGAGAAGATGCTTTACGATCAGGCTATGTTGACTATGGCCTACACTGAGGCGTACCAGGCAACGGGTGAGGCCCGCCATGGCGAAGTGGCAGCTGAGATCCTTACCTACGTTCTGCGTGACATGACTGCTCCGGAGGGAGGGTTTTACACTGCCGAAGATGCTGACAGTGAAGGTGAGGAAGGACTCTTTTATGTGTGGACTCCAACGGAGATAAGAGAACACCTGGGAAAAGATTTAGGTGACCTTTTCTGCCGATTCTATGACGTCGGTCCCCATGGCAACTTCGAGGATGGTCGCAGCATTCTGCACACTCGTATTCCTTTGGAGAATTTCGCCGCCCGGGAGAATATGGAGATTGCTGAGCTGAAAGACCTTTTTGAAGGAGCAAGAGAGCGTCTCTTTACAGAGAGGGAAAAAAGGATTCATCCTCTCAAGGATGACAAGATACTCACCTCCTGGAATGGACTGATGATTGCCGCCATGGCCAAAGCTTATCAGGCACTGGGTGATCAGGCCTATGTGGATGCAGCCCAGGCTGCTGCCGGTTTTATCTCGAATACCCTCAAGAAGGATGGACATAGGTTGTTCCGGCGCTACCGGGATGGTGAGGTGGCCTACCCCGGCTATCTGGATGATTATTCGAATTTTGTCTGGGGACTCATAGAGCTCTACGAAGCGACTTTTGAAGCCAGTTATTTGGAAGAGGCCATCAACCTTAACCAGACCATGATCGATCTTTTCTGGGATGAAACCTACGGCGGCTTCTTCTATAGTGGCAAAGAAAACGAGGTTTTGATCAAGCAAAGCAAGGAAATTTATGACGGGGCAATCCCTTCGAGCAATTCTGTGGCGGCGTTGAACTTAATGCGCCTCGGACATATAATAGGAGATCGTGATCTGGTGAATAGGGCTGAGCAACTGGCCGGGACCTTTGCCAAGCGCATCAAAGCATATCCCTCCGCCTACACTCAATTCTTGGCAGCACTGGATTTCATCATCGGTCCGAGCCATGAAATAGTAATAGTGGAAAGCCAGAACGGCAAGAGTTCCAAATCAATGGTTGAGGCCATCCACAGGCAATTTGTGCCTAACAAGGTATTACTGTTGCGACCGGCCGATCGGCAAAAAGATAGGATTGCGGATTTGGCTCCGTTTATTAGAAAACTGGGGTCCAAGGGGGATCGCCCAGCTGTTCACATCTGTGAGCAACAATCTTGCCAAAAGACGGTAACGCAAGTGGATCAGATTGAGACGGCTCTCGGTTAAAATTTGGCATTACGCCTATGCCTTTAGCTCCGCATACTGTGGATACTCGATTTCGATATGAACTTTTATTTCTAACCACAGAGACACAGAGAACACGGAGGGAACTATATTCTTGCCCGATCGGGAGACGGCGATCGGGCAAGAGATCGCAGCCCTGCGGGCACGATCTAGTAACCGGGTGGCTTCATGTCAACGGTTGGATCCAGACTAAAGAGCTTTCGCCGCAGGCGAAGGCTCTTTTCCCTGGCCGTCGTCTCCCGGCCAGGGAAAAAACAACATCCTCTGTGTACTCTGTGCCTCTGTGGTAAATCTTCAATCAGGCTTCCTTAGACCGCTATCACACGGAGCAGAGTAATTAGTCGTTTGGTATTTAGAAGTATTTTTAGGAATCTTCATGAAACGGAAGGAGGAAATTATGCACGACAAAAATGAACTTTGTGAGAAAATCAGGGCAATTTATCCAGATATCGGGGAATGCGGGATTGAAGTCGATGTGGATTACAACGAAGAGAAGAAGGCCTGGGTTGTGGACCTAAAACACGGAGAGCAGCACCTTTCCACCCACTTGGAATCAGAAGATGCCGACGCCTGCATGGAAGGAAAAGAGTGTGTATATCTGGGTACCCAGGTTGCTCAGCTTGCCGCCAACATAAAGAGAAAATAGTACGTAACTGTAAAAACTGAAAGGGCGGGTGTAGACCCCGCCCGCTCATAGTTTCTAACTCTGCCAGCTGCCAGCTGAAAGCCCTGAGCCCGTCGAAGGGCTGCCATCTGCTAGCTATATTACCCTCCCCAGGGCATGCTGGCATAGCTTTCAGATATTTTGTCGCGGTATTCTTTGAAAAAATTCTCGTGAGCTTTCTCCCAGCGAGCAAGCATCGCAAAAGCCTCACTCTCTGGTCCGTCTGTGTTTCTGGCCGCATTTGCGTAAAATTCACTCAGGTCTTTCTCTATGAGCCAGGCTGTGTTGAAAACAGTGACATCGGGAACCATGGATCCAATTACGCACTGCTCTAGAAACTCGGACTTAGCTCGATCGTTAAAATAATCAGTAGGTTCTAAAACAAATTCCTGCACCTCTGCGAGGTCCACCTCTGCACCTTGTTTCAAGTTGTCTAGAATCCGGCTGATGAAGAGGATGTGCTTCTCCTCCTCTTTAATCAGTTGCTTAAAGGCATTCACCGCAGCGCCAATTCCCATTCTTTCCAGGGAAGTCTCAAAAAAACTCATACCGGTTTGTTCCTGATTCAGTGCGTACTCGTATACCTTGATAAGATTCTCCTTGGTCGACATTCAAGCTCCTCCTCTCGTTGTTACTCAGCGAAAAAAGTTATTGAAGTATACCGTATTCCCTGTCCGCAAGCAATGTTGGCATACACGGGCATAGGGCATAAACCAAGGAGACAGGAGAAAAGACAAAAAACCAAAAACATTCATTTCAATGTCCCAGCTGCTGATTACCAATTGCTTCTGTGTGTTGCCTCGTGTTTAGTATTTACAAAACCCACCGGCTGTGCTGGTGGTATAGTTTAGCTATGCTTGTAGAGTAAGTATGCTGCGGTGGTCTTGGGGAAGACGACCGTATAGCAAAATCCCCCCGCCCGCCTCGCCTGAGCCCGCCTGCCACTGCGAGGCACGAGCGGGCAGGCGAGAGCGATGGCGGGCAGGCCTCGGTCCCCCTTTAGAAAAGGGGGAAGATAATACTTTGCCTGTGAGAAATCCCATGTAAAGCCCCCCTTTTTTAAAGGGGGGTTGGGGGGATTTTTTTTACGAGCAGGGTCTTCATCTAGGCACAGGCATTGTTATCTGTACAGCCCCCTACTTGACTCGCCATAGTCACGCCTTGGCGTGACGACGGCGGTTGGGGGTGCCACCCTTTCGGGTCGGCTTATGGAGCAAAGCCCTCCCGGCGTCGGGAGGGATGCTTTACTAAATATTCATTAGGTAAACCTGCCTGCTGTCAGCTGTCCGCTGCATGCTGCAAATTTTCCCGCACTCAGCTTGCATCTCGCTATAACCATGTTTATATGAGCATATACGTGTATAGAATCTGCAAACTACAATTTGAATGATTTGAGCGATTGCAAAGATGGAGAAGTTTGACAGAAAGTTGAAGGGCCGGGACTTCAAGCGGAAAGTCATTGATTTACTACGTGGGGACGATTTCGCTGAGGTATTGGAGACCTTCCGTTCCTACCCTGCACGGCGGGTAATTAACCCGCTTTTTTCCTGTTTGTGCAGCATGGAGCCGCAGATTAAATGGCGCGCCGTCACGGCCGTGGGAGGGGTGGTGGCAAATCTCGCGCGAGACGACATGGAATCGGCCCGGGTGGTGATGCGGCGGATGATCTGGAACTTGAACGATGAATCTGGTGGAATTGGTTGGGGTTTTCCGGAGACCATGGGTGAGGTCATGGCGCAGCACAAAGGGTTAGCCAGGGAATATGTCAATATTCTCGTATCATACATCCGTGAAGACGGCAATTTCTTGGAACACGAACCTTTGCAGCAAGGTGTCCTGTGGGGATTGGGTAGACTGGCCCAGACAAGCCCCGAATTGCTGCAAAATGCAGCACCCCATCTGCACCCATTTCTGTCATCAGAGAATGCAGTGCTGAGGGGATTGGCGGCTTGGACAATAGGTTTGCTGACCGCTGGGCAAGACGCCCCCGGTTTAGAGATCTTAAAGAGTGACGACACTGAAGTTACACTCTGTCTGAATGGAACAGAGCGCACATATCGGATAAGCCAGCTAGCGAGAAAAGCACTTGAGGCAGATGTGTGATGTTAGATGTGTGATGTGAGATGTGCGATGTGAGATAAAACCTATGTGATCTGGCTTTCTCAATCACACATCACATATCCCATATCTCACATCGAAAAGTTTATGACCATTATGGCTGACTCAATATGCAAAACTTTATAATATTGGAGGTATGAAAATGAACCTGAGAGAATATTTTGAATCTGTTAAAGGTCGCGGCGTGTTGGCTACCGCCGATGCAGATGGCAGGGTGGATGCTGCCATTTACGCCACCCCGCATTTCATTGATGATGAGACAATTGCTTTCATCATGCGTGACCGCTTGACCCATAATAACCTGCAATCTAATTCTCATGCAGCGTACCTGTTCATGGAATCAGGAGGAGGCTTTGCAGGAAAGAGACTTTTTCTCACCAAGACCAGAGAAGAGCAGGACAGTGAACTTCTTTATTCACTGCGCAGAAAGAAATATTCGGACGATGAGAGCGAGCCGAAATTTTTAGTTTTTTTCCAAATCGATAAAGTTCTACCACTCATTGGGGCTGGTGAAGGTAAATAGCCTGGCACATATGGACACCTCTTAACCTTTGGTGCCGGATTCTTATCAGGAGCGGCGAGAAGTCGGTTGCCTTTGGCAATGAGCTGTGTCAAAATTCCAGTCAGTAAGCGCCTAATAAACAGCAGATGATTGAAAAGAAAGGATGAGTTATGACGCAAGATTCTGTAACGATGTATTCACTCAGTACCTGCAGTCATTGTAAATCGGTCAAGAGATTACTCGACGAATGCACAATTCAGTATGAATTTACTGATGTGGACCTGCTCAAAGGTAAAGAGCGTACAGCCATCCTGGAAGATGTAAAAAAGTTCAATCCAAATTGTTCCTTCCCCACCATAATTATTGGTGATAAGGTCATCGTCGGCTACAAGGAACAAGAGATTAAAGAAGCTCTAGGATTATAAGAATGGATATTGAAAAGCTCTACGAGATGTTACGGAAGGTGCAAGAGCCCAAAGGTTATTATTTTAATAATGACAAGGAGAGAACCTTTGAGTTGCTCGAAAGTCTCTTGGAAAACAAAGAACGCTATGGCTATATGGTGTGTCCCTGTCGGCTGGCCAGCGGTGACCGAGAATGGGACAAAGACATCATTTGCCCGTGCGTCTACCGTGAGCCTGATGTGGAGGAATATGGCAGTTGTTACTGCAGCCTCTATGTTTCACAAGAATGGAATCAAGGAAAGATTCCGCATGCCTATGTCCCGGAGCGAAGGCCGCCGGAAAAGATTCGTTTCTGATTGAGCTCTGATTTTGTATCCGTTTTTGTGCCGCGATTCAGCATGAACCGCGGCTCCTTACCTTAAATATCCGCAGGTATCAAACCCACCCGATAGCTGTTTTAATTGTGCAGTCAGTGGTAGTTCGTCCAGCCGCAGTAGATAGTTTCTGGGATTTGCATGGAAAAGAGTAAAAGGCATAAAGTGATTATTTATATAAAGCTATTCGTAACTGCCATTCTCTGGGGGGGGACCTTCATTGCTGGGAGGGTGGTCGCAAGAGACGTTGGCCCCTTTTCAGCGGCTTTCCTAAGATTCGCCATCGCCTCTCTTTTCCTTCTTTTTATTACCTATAAGGCCGAAAGCAAACTTCCTCCGGTAAGAAAAGCACAAGTAATTCCTTTGATTCTGCTCGGAATGACCGGAGTATTCGCCTACAATGTTTTTTTCTTCAAAGGGCTCAAAATCATCCAAGCCGGCAGAGCCTCAGTAATTATTGCCAGTAATCCCGTGTTTATTGCTCTTTTTGCTGCATACCTGTTTAAGGAAAAATTGAGTTTCATCCAATTTGCCGGAATTGTCATTTCAGTAAGTGGAGCAATCGTTGTAATTTCAAGGGGTAATCCCATTGAAATTCTTAGGGGAAACGTTGGCTTAGGTGAGGTTTTCATATTTTTCTGTGTCATGAGTTGGGTTGCCTACTCCCTACTTGGCAAAGCTGTGATGAAAGACCTTTCTGCCCTGGTTGCAGTATCTTACTCCTCCATAGTAGGAGCAGTTGGCTTGTTTATTCCAGCCTATCTTGAAGGTATGGTTCAGCATTTTTTCCATTACACTGCAATGGAGTGGTTTGGTATTTTCTACCTGGGGTTTTTCGGCACCGTCCTCGGGTTTGTTTGGTATTATGAGGGAATAAGAGCTATTGGTGCCACAAGAGCAAGCCAATTTATTAATTTCGTGCCAATCAGTGCAGTTTTACTCGCATTCTTCTTACTGGCAGAGCCCATCACTTCTTCACTGGTGGTCGGGACAGTAATGGTTTGCGCTGGGGTTTATCTGACAAATTGATGCTTTCTGCAGTCCGCCTCGGGCGGATTATGGGGAATGCCCTCGCCAAAGCATTTTCAACTTCCATCAAAAAAAGAATATAATAGTTCGGCAAATACCAGAGTTTTTCTTATCATCTCTTGGCCCATAAATCATTCTGGAGAAATTGCCGTGAAATATCCTCAGATCAAAACCCCTCTACCAGGACCGCGAGTAAAAGAACTCATAGATGTCGACCGCGAGTTCGTATCGCCCTCATATACCAGAATATATCCTTTGGTGGCCGAGTCTGCTCGAGGGTTATGGATTGATGACCCTGACGGCAATACTTTCCTTGATTTCACCTCAGGAATAGCAGTCTGCGGTACTGGGCACTGTCACCCCAGGGTTGTGGCAGCCATACAGAAACAAGCAGACACACTCCTCCACATGTCAGGTACCGATTTCTATTACACTCCCCAAATCTTACTGGCACAAAAGCTTGCCAGCCTCGGCCCCGGCTCCGGGGCCTATAAAGTTTATTTCGGCAACTCCGGCGCAGAAGCGGTTGAGGCTGCTTTCAAGTTGGCTCGCTGGCACACCCGCCGAGAGCTGAATCTGGCTTTTTTTGGTGCCTTCCACGGCCGCACCATGGGAGCTTTATCTCTCACTGCAAGTAAAGCCATCCAAAAAAAACACTACAACCCTCTGGTGCCCGGGATCACTCACATTCCATATGGTTATTGTTACCGATGCCCCTATCACCTCTGCTATCCTGACTGCGAAATAGCCTGTGTTCACTGGCTGGAAGAGACCCTGTTTCGTACCACCGTACCACCCGAGGAAGTGGCAGCAATATTCGTCGAACCCATCCAGGGTGAGGGCGGCTACATTGTGCCTCCTCCAGAATTTCACCAGGAACTTTATAAGACTGCACAAAAGTATGGCATTCTCTATGTGGTGGACGAAGTACAGTCAGGAATGGGACGTACCGGCAAAATGTTTGCCATAGAGCACTTCGAGGTCACACCTGAAATTATTGCCCTGGCCAAGGGTATTGCCTCTGGTCTGCCCCTGGGGGCTATGGTGGCCCGTGCTGACATTATGGACTGGGAAGCCGGGTCCCATGCTTCCACCTTTGGGGGCAATCCAATCTCATGCCAGGCGGCTCTCACCACCATCGAGCTGTTGGAGGAGGAACTCATGGCCAATACCACTGTGAGGGGAGAACAGCTTATGGTGGGGCTCCGTGAGCTGCAGCAGTCCTTCGAATGCATTGGTGATGTGAGAGGTATGGGTCTCATGATCGGGGTTGAGCTCGTTAAGGACCGAGAGACCAAGGAACGAGCTGGTGATTGGCGCGACCAAGTTATCCAGCAGGCGTTTCGCAAAGGTTTGCTTCTTCTGGGCTGTGGCCAAAACACTCTACGCATCTGCCCGGCACTGACGCTAACCAGTCAGGAAGTAGATGTATTTCTGGCCATATTTGAGGAAAGTCTGAAGGAGCTATTTAAATAGCGTAGCGCATAGCGCAGAGCGAGAGCATTTAGGGATTGAGGAATTAGGGTATTTAGGAATTGGGTTATGGGCGGTTATAAGTGTCTTAGGTACAAAATAATAACAACAATTAGATTTTTTTGTAATGAATTACATAATCCCTGAATCCCTCAATTCTTCGCGCTCGCTGTGCTCCGCTCAGTCCCCGCCCCTGTAGGGCGGGGCCCCAGTTTCCTTAATTCCTCAATTGGTGAAACCGTGCGTTGCAAGCGTAAGGTGAAAGCCAAAGTAGGAGCAAGACATGAAAGATATATTGAAAGACTTAGATTTATCGGACCTAAATCAGGGGGCAGGAACGGGGACTGCCTGGCTCGACTGCGAGGGGGAGATATTGGAGTCAATATCCCCCATTAAAGGTCAGATTATCGGCAGGGTTCGGCAGGCTTCAGCGGCTGATTATGCGAAAGTGATTCTTCGGAGCGGCGAAGCCTTCAGAGAATGGCGCATGATTCCAGCGCCTAAGCGTGGTGATATTGTTCGAGAAATTGGCAATGCAGTGCGAGCAAGGAAAAAAGAGTTGGGGGCTCTCGTGAGCCTTGAAGTTGGGAAAATTCGGGCTGAGGCGGAGGGTGAGGTTCAGGAAATGATAGATATCTGCGATTTTGCCGTGGGACAGTCCCGCATGCTCTATGGCCTGAGCATGCACAGCGAACGTCCCCGCCATCGGATGTACGAACAGTATCATCCCCTGGGGCCCATAGGAGTGATTACCGCTTTCAACTTCCCGGTGGCGGTCTGGGCTTGGAATGCCATGATCGGTTTGGTGGCGGGAGATACGGTGGTCTGGAAACCTTCGAGCAAGGCACCTCTTACAGCTCTAGCCGTTATGAAGATTATTGGCGGAGTAGTGCAGGAGAACGATCTTCCGGAAGGGATTCTCAATGTAATTATCGGCAGTCGAAAAAAAGTGGGAGAACAGTTCATTGCAGATCGACGACTGCCTCTCATCTCTGCGACTGGCAGCGTGGCAATGGGTCGCCACGTGGGGCAGGTGGTAGCTTCACGCCTGGGAAAGTCACTTCTTGAACTAGGGGGTAATAACGCGGTCATCGTCAGCTCCCAGGCCGATCTCGATCTTGCAGTAAGGGCAATTTTATTTGGAGCCGTGGGTACAGCAGGCCAGCGGTGCACTACCATACGCCGTGTCATTGCCCATAAAGATGTCTTTGTTCCACTGACTGAGGCTCTCATTGGGGCCTACAGACAGGTAGTGATAGGCAATCCCTTGGAAGATGGAGTGCTCATGGGACCATTGATCGATGGTCAAGCCGTGGAAAATATGCAAAAGGGTCTTGAACAACTTAAAAAAGAGGGCGGGCGGATACTCTATGGTGGTGAGGTTTTATCCGGAGGCATATATGATGCGGGCACCTATGTGACCCCATGCATCTGTGAGGCGCGCAACGACTATCCTATAGTGCAAGAGGAAACCTTTGCGCCCATTCTCTACCTGATTCCCTATGAAAATCTAAAAGAAGCAATCCATTATCAGAACAACGTGCCCCAAGGGTTAAGCTCTTCGATTTTCACCAATAATTTACTGGAAAGCGAGAGGTTCTTGAGTCACGCTGGAAGTGACTGTGGCATAGCAAATGTGAACATCGGCACCTCTGGTGCTGAAATTGGAGGGGCTTTTGGTGGGGAAAAAGACACGGGCGGCGGCCGCGAATCAGGCTCTGATGCCTGGAAGACGTACATGCGGAGACAGACTTGCACAGTCAATTGGTCCGGAGAGATGCCCCTGGCACAAGGGATTGAATTTGGTGTAGAGTAACTGAAGCACTGGCAGAAATGGTTCAACAAGACCGCAAGCCTTCAGCTGACTATGAGGCTCAATCCCGTCCGTTGCTTGTGGTCCGTGGTCCGTTGCGGAAAAGGCACAGAGCATGGGGCATGGAGCATAGAGTAAAGGGCGTAAGGGAACTGCGAGACGAGCGAGACGGGAGGTCGGGCGAGACGCGCAAGGCGTTTAGAAAACCCGAAAGAGTCGGAAAAGATGAGAAAGGCCGGAAAGGCAATTCACGTTTTGAACGACTTGAACGTTTTGAACGACTTGAACGTTTTGAACGATTTGAACGGCTTGAACGATGTGAGCAACGGACAACGGACAACTGACGGCCCCATTTCCAGGGGGTGCATAAGGATTTTGGAGTTAGAGGAAAAGAACCACCGAGTTCAGCAAGAAGGTTGATAGATAAATGGGTTTACTCTTCATAGACGGAAATCAAGCTGTGGCCATGGGAGCCATGCATGCGGGCTGTAGGTTTTTTGCCTCCTATCCCATAACTCCGGCGAGCAATCTCCTTTCGGCAATGCTAGAGATCCTTCCCGCAGCCGGAGGCATCGCTTTGCAAGGCGAGGACGAGATCGCGTCAATCGGTTAC
The DNA here is from genome assembly GCA_050123975.1 of Syntrophobacterales bacterium. Taxonomy (GTDB): domain Bacteria; phylum Desulfobacterota; class Syntrophobacteria; order BM002; family BM002; genus BM002. The sequence continues at coordinate 24,673 of JASFGC010000010.1, forward strand.
TGTTTGGGAGCCTCCATGGCCGGTATGAAGGTCATGACTGCCACCTCTGGTCCAGGCTTCAGCCTTTATAGCGAAAACATCTCCTTTGCCATTGCCGGGGAGATTCCAATAGTCATTGTCAATATCATGCGCCAGGGTCCGTCAACTGGTTCCGCCACTCGGGGCGCAGACGGAGACGTGCAGTTCATGCGCTGGGGATGCAGCGGTGGCCTACCAGTGATTGTCCTTGCCCCGGTGGATGTGAGTGATTGCTTTATACCCTAACGGTCCATGCTTTCAATCTTGCCGAACAGTACCGTTGCCCGGTAATCATAGCCTCCAACAAAGAGATAGGAATGACCAGCGGGACTGTGGATATTGAGAGAGTTGAGAAACCAGCAGTTGTAGATCGTGCCCTGCACGAAGCCGGTCCTTTCCTGCCGTTTCAAGTGAAACCTGGAAAGGACGTCCCTTCATTCCTTCCCATTGGCGGGCCAATTCTGGTGAGACAGACCTCCTCCACCCATGGACCGGAGGGATACATTACAACCGATCCCTCAGAGATTCAGGCAGGGGTTGAAAGGCTAAAAAGGAAAATTGAATCCAATATAGAATCTTTTAGTTACTTCGACCTGGAGCAGAAAAAGGGGGCTCGCACCTTAATCGTAGCCTACGGGATAACCGCGGGAGCCGCGAGAGCTGCAGTTGCAGAGCTTTCTGAAAGCCACAATAATTTCGTGTCGCTCTTGGTTTTG
>JASFGC010000011.1:0-24589 GCA_050123975.1 Syntrophobacterales bacterium
TATGGTTACTTTGAGGACAGTCCAACTCTTAGAAATATCCGAGCTAGGTATTGTGGCCGCCAAGAAGCCAGGCCGGATCCACAGCAAAAGTCTCTCTCAGAGCCTCAATAATCTCTTGGGTTAGTTTTTTCTTCCCAGCCTCCAAATCTTTCAGGTGTTGTTCACTTATGCACAGTTTTTGGGCGAGTAAGGCCTGGGTGAGGCCGCGAACTTCTCTGAAGTTCTGGATCCGCTTGCCAACTTCCTTGTGGTCGATATCGCTTGCCATGATGATCCTTCCTTTGCTCATCGTTAGATACCGCAATAAGTTGTAAATCTAACATACATAGCAGTTTAGTGTAAAATTCTTTTCAATAAGGGGTCACATCCTGCTAATGACAAATGACCGATGACAAATGACTCATGACCTCGTATACTTATGAAATTCGGTTATAGAGTGGTAAAGTGCGCACTGATAGGGAGGTAACAAGCTGATGTATGCGGTGATCATGGCTGGAGGTAAGGGTACCAGATTTTGGCCGCGGAGCAGACAAGAGCGACCGAAGCAGCTTCTCAATATTGTAGGGCGACGTTCCATGCTGCAACAGACGGTAGCGAGGATCACTAGTTTGCTGCCACCTGAGAATATAATAGTGGTGGCCGGTGAAAATCACGGAGAGGAAGTGCATAATCAGCTTGCCGAACTGCCCAAAGAAAATATCATTCTGGAACCGGTGGGACGAAATACAGCAGCCTGCATAGGTTTGGCGGCACTCGTGGTGCAGCAGCGAGACAGCGCAGCAGTGATGGCAGTATTACCAGCGGATCATCTGATCACCGACGAGGAGCTTTTTCTGGCAACGCTGCAGGCAGCAGTTGCACGGGCCCGACGACAGCCAGTGCTCATTACTCTGGGAATACGGGCAACGACGGCTGAGACCGGTTACGGCTATATTGAGGCAGGAGAACAGGTTGATACAGAGCAAAGCCACAACTTTTATAAGGTGATTTCCTTTCATGAGAAACCCGACCGTGAACGCGCGGAGCAGTACCTGGAACAGGGTAATTTTTTCTGGAACAGCGGAATGTTTGTCTGGCAGGCAGAGACTATTCTTGAAGCAATGCAAAATCATTTGCCCGGACTCTACTCAGATCTCCAGGAACTGCAGCAATTTCTTGGTACGGGTGAACTTGAGGATGGAATTGCTCGCATTTATCCTGATCTGGAATCCATTTCCATCGACTATGGTGTGATGGAAAAAGCTGAGAATGTCATAATGATACCTGCAGACTTCGGATGGAACGACTTGGGAACCTGGGCTTCCATGTCTGAGATCTGGCCTAGAGATGATCAAGACAACGTCTACCAGGGTGAAATTATGGCTTTGGATTCCAGGCAGAATGTGGTGTTTAGTCGCCAGAAACTGTGCGTTCTTCTTGGTGTTGACGACCTTATTGTGGTGGATACCGAAGACGCCTTACTGGTGTGCCCGGTCCATAGGGCTCAGGATGTCAGTAAGATTCTTGACGCGATAAAGCAGCGGGGCATGGAGCAATACCTTTAGGCCAGAGGCCTGGAGATTGCGGATTGCGGATTGTGGATTTGGGATTTGAGAAAGGCATAGAGCATAGGGCATGGAGCATGGGGCAATTCAGCTGGCAGCTGGCAGCGAGCAGCAGGCAGCGGGCAGGTTTTTCAACTAGGCACCCGATGCAGAGGACAGCAGGCAGTGGGACAATGCACAATGCGCATTTATCAATTATCATCTAGCATTTTACTTATAATGTTTCAATTAAGGTTCTCTGTGAGTTTTCGATGATAAATGCGGATTGCGAAATGCGAAATGCCAAATGATGGTTGAGTCCCTCTCAACTCCTGACTTCTGACTCCTGTCTCCTGGATTCTTTAATTGCTGCGGCGATCTTTTTTCTCATCCAACCGGCGCAGTCCTTCCATAAGGAGGTGCATGGTATCCTTGTGCACCTGCCGCTTCATGGAGATCTTCTCAGCGGGCTGAAACTGAAACTGTCCCTTCTCCCAAGTAAGCAGCTCGTAGAAGGCTTGTTCCCCCAGTAATTCTCCAAGGGAAACCTGGTGAATGAAACCCTTGTCAAAGTGAATTTCAGCCTCATTTCCTTGCCCCGATATTACAAGGACGCCGGTTCTGCCGTTGAGTGCTAAAGTCTGCACGAGTTCAGGAATGCTGAAAGTCTCTATGCTTCCCAGCATTCCCTTGTCCAACATTTCCTCCATTCTGGTGTTGGCCTGCTGCAATCGCTGGGTGAGAAGTTTTGTGAAATAAACACTGAGGGAAGGATTCTCCAAGATCAACCGATCGAAATCTTGCTTGCTTATCTGCAATAAGATCACCGGGGTTTTTGCCCGAATGGTTGCTGAGATCGGTTCGCCTGAAATGAGAGACATTTCCCCAAAACATTCACCTTCAGAGAGGGTAGCCAGCACTTCTTCACGTATTTGTCCACCCTCGCGCAACACCGTTACCTCCCCTTTGGTGATTACATAGAGAAACTCGCCCACATCACCCTGCTGAATAATGTCAGTTCCAGTGTTAATTTGTTGGAGTTGGAGGAGGGGAATAATCTTCTCCAGTGAGGCTTCTGGAAGGGGAGCAAAAACAGGCATAACCTGAAGTTTTGCGAGGTCAAGTTTTAGTTCGGCCAGGTGCTTCAGTGTTTCCGGGGTGATGGCTATTCGGCGCCGCCGTTTCATGACATTGAAAGTGACAGTACCCGTAAGACAGCAGCAGCGCAGAGTGCCGATTTCCCCACCAATGCCGAGGGTGGCATAGGCTACCCCTTTAGAAAGAGGTAAAAGGTAAGGATGGCACTGATCCAAAGATAAGAGGCAGACCTTATCGGTCTCCTCCAGGACTATCTGAGGATAGTCTATGGTGATCTGGTCGCCTTTGGAGAAGGTCGGACATTCAGAGACCTTCTCAGCGATCATGGTTACTCTCAACAAAGCCATAACGGTTCTCTTCGTTTGAGACTGCAGAGATAGTTTACTTTGGCCAGCGCATTCTGAGGGCGACAAAATTGTATCGCTTTTCCCAGAAGTCTTTTTGATGTAACATGTTCGCTGAACCAAGAACCTGCCACAATGTCCCTGTTTGCAATTCACCTGCCGTCCGAGAGAGAGTCATTGTGCAGTGACAGATACCGATATAGCCTAAGCAATTTTAGTGCCGCAAGGAGACAGAAGTATGAAAGTTTTGGGGATCCTTGGCAGTCCCAGGAGAGAGGGAAATACCGAAATCCTTTTAGATGAGGCTCTCAGAGGTGCGAGCGATTACGGGGGCTTGTGCGAGAAAGTTATCTTGCGAGACTTAAAAATCACGCCTTGTCTGGAGATCTACAAATGTGCTGAGGATGGAGTCTGTGCAATTCAAGATGAAATGCAGGAACTGTTTCCGAAAATTATTCAGGCAGAGCGATTGCTTCTAGCATCCCCCATCTTCTTCTACAGTGTAACAGCGTTGGCCAAAGCAATGATAGATCGGTGTCAATCGCTTTGGGTCAAGAAGTATATGTTGAAATTGCCGGTTTCCCCCATTGCTGACCGCAAGGGTGTTTTTATCTCGGTGGCGGCCACCCGCGGCAAAAAGCTGTTTGATGGGGTGAGGCTAACCGTTCGATACTTCTTCGACGCCATCGATGTAGTCTACAGTGATGAACTCTTTGTTCGAGGAGTTGATGAGAAAGGTGAGGTGAGAGGCCAACCGGAGGCGCTCGAAGCAGCATACGATTTGGGCCGGAGGTTGGTAACAGTTGAAAAGGATTGAGGTGTCAAGAAACGCGGACGGCAAAAATCCGAAATCCGAAGGACGAAATCCTAAACAAATCCGAAATCCAAATGTTCCAATGTTCAAAACGAAGCCAGTCCAGGAAACATATCTGAAGTTTCGGTCATTTGAAACTGGGGACCCACCCGCAGGGTGGGGAGTCCGAATGACAATTTTGGAAATTTGAATTTGTTTCGAAACTGGGAACCCGCCCGTAGGGTGGGACTCCGAAGGAGAATTTCGATATTCGATATTCGAATTTGAATATCGCAGAATTAGTTTGAGAGTTACTACGTCAGTTAAAATCTGCAGTCGTCTTAGCTCACGAAGGAGGTATCTTTATGTTATTTATGGCCGTATTTACCTATGAACCTCAGGATAGAGATCGGGTGATACAGCGACGCATGGATGGTCTCGGTAACCCCAGGGGAGTAAAGGTCAGGGGAGAGTGGTTCGATATTTCCGGTCATCGAGTCTTCCGTCTCTTTGAGGCAGAGGATGCTGCTCACGTGGCTGCTTCCTTCTACGATTGGACAGATCTCGGGATAGCAGAATTAATTCCAGTTGTTGAAACCGAATTTGCCCTTAAACTGCTCAAGAAGGTCAGTCGCAGCTAGAAAGTAACGTGACAAAAGTTGTTCATCTGACCTTTGAAAAAGACCGTTTGGTTCTTTGTGCCTTAATTGAAGTTCCCTGCAGTCCGCCTTCGGCGGATTCGAAATGTAAGGAAGTGATTCCATTTCATTGTAGTTCGCTCGCTAACCCCGTCCGCCTCCGGCGGACTACGGGGAATGCGCTCGCTGGAGCATTTTCAAGATCTAAAATCTGGTTTTTAAGGCCGGGTCAGATCGCATAGAGCATCCTACGACGAGCTCAGGACAAGTAGCGCATGGCGCATAGCGTACAAATATAGGGAGTTTTGACATTCGTCTGGGGATGGGGATCATTTGGTTGGCCTCGATGGTTGCCAACTTGACACTGAAGTTTGGCATGGGCTAACCTGATGACGTTTGAACGGCTGATTTGGACATGCAACATGTGGATTTATCACCTCCGCTCTGAACTCGGAGTGTTGAGCCGAAAGCCAATATGTGGGATGGATTAATGAAAGAGTGTACGGTTCATACAAGGCGAACCCTGGGAACAATTCTTTTTGGGGTGGAGATTGGTTCATGCTGAGCAACGGTCGTAAGATGTGGAAACAGTGGTTATTGATAATTGCCATTCTCATGAGTGGATGTGGGCCTCCGATAACTACCAGGTTAGTAACCATCGACTTGGAGAAGGAGTCAGAGGCGGACATTCAGAGCCTGAGAACCATTGGAGTCCTGCCCCTTAGCAGTCCAGACCCGGATGTTGGGACCAGAATGGCAGCAGAAATAGTGAATAGGCTGGATTCTGGACTGTTGGGACAAGGAGCATTTGTGGCCCGAGTGATAAAGCGGCCCAAAGATTTCAAGCCCGAGGCCACATTCCTGAAAAAACTCGGGGAAAAGAATCAGGTGGATGCATTGCTCCTGGGCGAGGTCAGTGGATATTCTGTTCAAGCCTCACGAGAGACCTCGAGGATGCTGGCTTTGCCAAAATTTGGCTCCGGTGACGCCTCGGAATATGACTGGATAGGATTAAAGGAAACCCCGTCAATAATAGATACATTCTACTTTCGTATACAGTCCTTACAAGCTGCAAAGCTGGTTGATGTCTCGATTACCACGGTGCGCTCTTCCTTGAGCGTGCAGTTGCGTCTCGTTGAGATTCAAAGCGGCAGCACCATTTGGGAAAGGGAAATCGCCAGAAACTATGAGAGAATTAGCCTGCCCGGTCCCTCGGTGGAAACCGAGGCTGAGGTAGAACTACTGATGGTCTCCATAGCCGAGGAAGTGGGTGCTCGACTTATACCGCAGGAATCCACTGTGCAAAGAATACTCAGAACGCCTCAATTCTCGATGAATCCGGTGGCTGCTAAATGGGTACGCCGGGGAATTCAGGCAGCTACTCTAGAAGATTGGCAGGAAGCTGAGAGGTTGTTTTTAAAGGCGATGAAGGAAGCTCCAGATGAGTGTACTGTAAGCGGCCATCTGGGGGTTGCTTACGAGAAAAATGGGCGATTATTGGAAGCTGTGGCTGCCTATGAAAGGGCGTACCGCTGTCAGCCCCGGGATCCAACTTACCGTTACTACAGTGATGATTTGCAGACTGCTTTTATACCAGATCTAGGCGAGCAAGATCTGCCAATTTTGGTATTGGGTGTGCGAGCAGACGGAATCATTTATTTGAATGAAAGCGACGATCAAAGCCATCATCCAGGAAATGAGTTTACTGTCTACCGCACAGAAGTTGTGCGGGAGCAGTCCGGTAACAGGATACGAGTGTTTCGGAGAAGAGAGCTTGCACGCGGCAGAATAGTAGAAGTCCGGCAGAACATTTACCTTGGCCAACTCCTGCTGCATAACCCGGAACGAGAAGTGAGGAGTGGCGACCTTGTTCGTTTCGATTAGAGGCCCGGAATATTCAGGAATCAGTTGCTCCGACCGTGAAACTGGGAACCCGCTTGCGGGACTGAGCGGAGCGTAGCGAGCGCGAATAATATGACCGTCCTTCCGGGCGTCCTCTTATATCAGACCGTCTGAAGATGGCGTACATCAGAGAGATAGCGAGAAGTCTTTATCAACTAAAGAACCGGTTAGAGGAACTGGAGCAGGCCTGGGAGTCGGAGCCACCTGGTGAGAAACGGGATGAACTAGAGCAAGAGCTGAAGAAAATTCGCTTGGAGTATGAGAAGGTGAAAAACATCCTTGAGGGGGCGAAGGAGTCCCCATCTCGCTGAGAACGTGAATGAGGATCCACCCTGACAGACTTTCAACAAAGAAAAGGCCCCAACAAACGTTATCCCATCTGGTTGTTCCCGGACCACCGTTCTCCCCCCAGCGCCACCATGAACGCCGGCATTTCTGCCACCTGGCTGGGTTACTAGGTCCGCCCAGTAGGCCCTTTAATGCATTACTTTCTCAAGGCCAACCGTGATGGTTTCCGCTCGTTGGGACCTTGCTTTAATCTAACATGGTTCTGTTACTTTGCAAAGAAAAATTTGCTTAGTGCAGCTCCGGCAATTGTAAATTTAAGGTTGAGATTTCAGATTGGGATTAGATGAAATTATAGAATACCGTAATTTACAATCTGCACTCTAAAATCTAAAATAGCCAGAACTCCAGTCGCTGAGCAGGGGAGAGTCACTGTGGAGAAAAATCAATTAAGAGAGAGGACAAGAGCTAGAAGACTATTTCTTTTAGCTCTTCTTTTTTTATTTCTTTATCTGACCTATCTCCTGTTCAAACCATATTTGGGTACAGTTGTCTTCGCTATAGTACTCACCTCAGTTTGCCACCATTTCCACATGCGAGTTCTGAAGCGGTGTAAAGACAAGAAGAATCTGGCTGCTTTCCTTACCACAGCAATGCTGGTGGTGATCGTTGTAGTTCCCCTGGTGGGTTTCTCCGCGGCACTGGTAAACCAAGGGGTCGACTCGTTTGGACAGGTCAACACCTGGCTGCAAGAGGGAAACATCGAGAAGATGCTATCCTGGGAGTGGGTCCAACCGCTCCGCAACTTGATCAACAGTCAGTTTGCCAGACTGGGACTCGAAGACCTGAATGTGCGTAAAACAATTTTGGACGCCACTGCCGGACTGGGACAACGCCTCCTCACCTGGGGAAAGAATTTCTTAGGGAACGCAACTGGGCTTGTGATTAACGGTTTGCTTCTTATAGTTTTGGTCTTTATTTTTATTCGGGACGGGCAGGCGATTTTGGAGAAGCTCAAGTACGTGTCACCACTATCGAGAGAGCAGGAAGAAAGACTGATTGAGCGAGTCCGTAACCTCAGCCGTTCGGTGGTGGTGGCAAATGGTGCAACTGCTGTGGCCCAAGGGTTTGCCGGGGGCATCGGCTTGTGGATTTCAGGGATTCCGCCTCTTTTTTGGGGCACCATGATGGCTTTCACCTCTCTCATTCCGGTTGTGGGTACAGCCGTCATCTGGGTTCCAGCGGTTGTTTATCTAGTGCTGATACAGAGCTGGGGCAAAGCACTATTTCTTGCCATTTGGAGTATGGTAGTTGTAGGCTCAATTGACAATTTTCTCCGACCCTTTCTGATGAAAGGGGAGGGAGGTGTCTCGTCCATCTATCTCTTCTTTGCAATCCTTGGTGGAATCAACCTTTTTGGCATTGTGGGGATACTCTACGGACCGCTCATTTTGGGAGTTGCTGCCATTCTTCTTTATCTCTATGAGCATGAATATAGTGAGATGCTGGCAGAGGAGTGAGACGGAGAGATGTTATAACCTATCATTATTGCAATACATTCTAAACTTGATCAGCTTTGGAAACGCGTGTACAGTATGTCTGGGTGCGGTTAGCATGAGGTGAATCGGTAAATGCGAGAAGAACTCCAGAGACCGGTTGTCCATAGGAAAAAACGGTTGGGTCATATAATGAGACGGCTGGTAAGGAGTCGCACTTTCGCGGTGCTCGGTGCCATTTTTCTAGTATTTATACTAAGTTCCTTGGGGGTGCTGCTTTTTGAATACCCTGCCAACCAGGGTTTTCACAATCTATGGGATGCGATGTGGTGGACGCTTGTCACTGCCGCCACCGTCGGTTACGGTGACAAGGTTCCTTTGACCACCGGCGGACGGTTTGTAGCCATTTTGGTCATGTTATTTGGCATTGGGCTATTAGGCATGGTCACCGGGAGGATTGCATCCTGGCTGGTGAATTGGAAGATAAAGGAGGGGAGCGGCTTGGCCGATCAGAAAAAGGTTAAGAAGCATTTTGTGGTCTGTGGTTGGAAAAATGAGATGATCTCGGTGCTCGAGGACATACTCAGAGTTAACCCAGATCTTTCCGATGAGGACATTGTTGTGGTGAGTACAGTGGAGCCAGCGGAAGTGGAAAATTTGCGCTCCCGTGAGGGTCTGCAGAATATTCGCTTTGTCCGGGGTGATTACGTGGAGGAGAATGTCTTGCTCCGCGCCAATATAAAGCAAGCCGCCAAAGTGCTTGTGCTGGCAGACAACAGCACCCTGGCGTCCGATCAAGAAGTGGATGCTCGCACGGTCATGAGCGTTCTGACCATCAAAACAATATCCAAGGATATATACACCTGCGTGGAATTGATTGATTCAAAATTCAAGCGCTATCTGGAAAATGTTCATTGCGACGAGATAATCTTGAGCCGCGATTATAATCGGATTCTCCTGGCCAATGCCACGGCGGCTTCTGGCATTGCCCACATCATACAAGATCTTCTTGATGTGGAGGAAAGTCGGCTGATCACAAAAGACTTCCCGGCCCGGTTCGTGGGAGATACCTTTGCTAATCTGAGCAAGCATTTCATGGAGGCTGAAAACACCATCCTCATTGGCATATTGGAAAATACCGGCAACATTTTCCAGCGCAAGCGAGAAGCACTCCAGGAGGCCCAGAAGACCCCGGATATCTCCCGGCTAGTATCCAATCTCCAAGAAGTAAAAGAGCTGAGAGGTAATTTGCCGGTGTTTAACCCCGGACCAGAGTATGAGATTAAATCATATTCCCGGGCCATTTTAATTCAGGCCTAGAAACATTGCTCATTTCTCATCTGGCATTGCGCATCTATCATCGTAGATTGAGAAATGAGAGTGATAACTGCACTTCAATACAATGCGAAATGACAGATGCGAAATGTGAAATGGGATATGGAAAATGGATGAGCAGGGTGTCATTGAAAAACTGAGCAAGATTAAATTATGTGAGGCGATCAAAGATGACAAGGAGAGCCTGAGCAAACTGGCACGCATCGTTACCTGGCAGCAGTGCAAAGCAGGCGTTGAGATCCTAAGCGAAGGAGTAGAAGGTGACGAGGCCTATATCCTTTACAGGGGCGTGGTTAAAATCCACAAGCGGACCCCTGATCAAGAACCATATACCATTGTCGCCTTGAGAGACGATGAGGATGTCTTTTTCGGTGAACTTGCCTTGATGGACAAAGAAGTTAGATCAGCCTCTGTGACCGCCGAAACCGATTGTGAATTTCTGGTGATCCACCGCGACAATTTTATCCAACTAGGTGAGGAGGACCCCAGGCTTGGCCTATTGGTAACCAGAGCCATTGCCAGAGAGCTGTCCAAGAGACTGCGCAAAGCGAATCAAGACATGGTTTTGCTCTTTGAAGCATTGGTGCAGCAGGTGGCTGAAAGTGGGGGATTGGAGGAAGAGTAGTTTTGATTTGAGATTTGGGATTGCGGATTGCGGAGTTGAGAAAAGCATAGAGCATGGGGGATAGAGCACAGGGAGGAAATTTCGAGTTGCGAATTGCGAATTGCGAAATAAAGGAGTCAGAATTCAGAATCCAGAATGAAAAATCAAAAAGGAAATACCTCTTTTTTACTGACTACTGACTACTGAATTCTCTGTTTTTTTCCCTGACACCTGACACCCGACACCTGAAAACTTTAATTCCGCAATCCCCAATCCGCAATCCCATATCTCACATCTCACATCCCACATCTTAAGAAAAGGGCGGGAAGTACCTTCCCGCCCCAGTTTTTAGACATTATTCGCAAAGAATCGATTGAAAGCATTGAGATATGCCCGGGCACTGGCCTCGATGACGTCCGGACTGGTGCCGACGCCCGAGTAGACCCGCCCCTCTATCTCCACTCGAACCATGGCTTCCCCGAGAGCGTCTTTCCCGGTGGTGATCGCCTTGATGTCGTATTCCTTGAGTTTGCCTTGACGGCCCACGAGACGTTCAATGCAACGATAGGTGGCATCCACCGGGCCGTTACCTATGGCTGCATCTGTAAGGATCTCATCCCCTTTTTTGAGTCGGACCGATGAGAGCGGTGTCGTCTGGTCGCCACTCATGAACTGCATGCCGAGGAAGGTATAGGTTTCAGGCACTTTGGATATTTCGATCTCCACAATACTGCTGAGATCCTTAGCAGTGATTTCCTTTTTGCGGTCCGCCACATCAATGAAACGCTGGAATATCCGCTCAAACAATTCATCTTCCAACTCAAAACCGAGGTCCTGGAGTTCATGACGCACGGCGGCCCGCCCAGAGCGTGCGGTTAGAACCATGGTGTGCTCTTTGATACCCACGTCTTCCGGCCTCATGATCTCGTAGGTGCTGCGATCCTTGAGAATGCCGTCCTGATGAATGCCGGCAGAATGAGCAAAAGCATTGGCGCCCACAATGGCCTTGTTGGGCTGAACCGGAATGTTCATCAGCCGGCTGACCATCCGGCTCGTCCGATAAATCTCTTTGGTGTTGATGTCAGTATGGACGTTGAAAACAGTGGGTCGAGTGCGCAGGGTCATTACGATCTCTTCCATGGAAGCATTTCCTGCCCGTTCGCCGATGCCATTGATGGTGCACTCCACTTGCTGGGCACCATTTCGCACGGCAGCGACAGAATTGGCCACGGCCAAACCAAGGTCGTTGTGGCAATGCACACTCAAGGTCACCTTGTCCAAGGCTGGGATGTTTTCCCGCAAACGGAGAATGAGATCACCGAATTCATCAGGGGTTGCATACCCCACGGTATCGGGGACATTTATGGTAGTTGCACCCACCTTGATGACCTCTTCGATCACCCGACAAAGATATTCAAAATCAGTGCGGGAAGCATCCTCGGTGGAATATTCCACATCCGGGCAGAACTTTTTTGCGTACTTGACTGATTCCACAGCCAGTTCCCTGGCCTTGTCACGATCCATGCGAAGCTTTTTCTGAACATGGATGTCTGATGAGCCTAAGAAAACATGTATTCTGGGCTGCTCAGCCTCACGAACGGATTCCCAGCAAATGTCTATATCCTGCTGAACCGCTCTGGCCAGGCCAGCTATGATGGGCTTTCTTACCTCTTGGGCTACCATCTTGACGGCCTGAGCGTCTCCGGGTGAAGAGCAGGGAAATCCGGCCTCGATCACGTTTACACCAAGCTTTTCCAGCTGGTGGGCGATTTCCAGCTTTTGCTTGGCGTTGAGTTTGGCTCCTGGTACCTGCTCGCCGTCTCTTAAAGTGGTGTCGAAAATGGTTATCTTCCTTGTTGTCATAATTGCCTCCAAAAATAGAAGGGGTTAGAGGAAGGTCAGATTCATCTGCTGCTTCGTTTGCTGCAAGAGCCAGCCCCATGCTCACCACCTCCTTCCGATTTTAGATTTCGGATTTTGGATTTTGGATTTTGGATTGAAAACAAAAAGAACGAAATCAAACACGGAACTAAGATTCTGCAATCCGCATTCCAAAAACCGCAATTTAGCTTTCTCAATACTCCAATGCTCCAACACTCCAGTACTCCCTAAAATAGAAAAGGCCATGAGCTTTCCGCCCATGGCCTTTCGTATTGTCGACGAGTAGGTGGTCAGCGACCATCAAAGGCAATGGGCGGGCCGCACAGGCACAAAAGGCCCAGAAGGAGCAAAAGCCCCAGGCTCAGTAGACCGTCCCACTGCCGAGTGAATATCATTTTTACCTCACAACAAGTTTAATTAAATTTCACTCTATAGCCTAATAGTTAGAAAAATTCAACAGGAAAATGCAAGATTCCACTTTTGATATTATGTGGGAGCGGTTTTCCAGCCGCGATCCTTGTGGTTAACGTATCAACATGTCGTGGCTGGAAAGCCACTCCCACAGTTCCAGTTGTTACGAGGTGGCAAACTCCAAGGGCTTTTTGAGATTGTCCAAGGTTAACATGCCACTGGAGTCATTCTCTGTGTATGGCCATTGCAAGCCGCCCTCATCCAACCGCTCATATGTTAATTTTTCGTAGAAGGGCACCACCGTGATGATTTCCTGATAAACAGACTGGGCATCAGTGTAAGAGGTTCCAGGGTCTAACCGGTTGAGAAGGTCGGCGAGAATGCGCCAGTCGGGGCGCGGACCATCAGGCGAGGTTAAAGCCGGCCTGAGCTTCTGGATTCTTCGCTCTGTGTTGGTAAGAGTGCCCTCCTGCTCGGTAAATCCGGTTGAAGGCAGAACCACATCCGCCAGTTGACCGCTCTGGGTGAGGAACATGTCCTGGACAACGAGAAATTCAACCTGTTTTAAGGCCTCCTGGATTTTCTCCCTTTCAGGTTCGGTGGCGATAGGATTTTCTCCCATAAGAAAGAGGCCCTTAACTTTCTGCTGATGAGCGGATTGAATTGTTTCTCTGTAACTCAAGCCCGGGCTGTCAGGTAGCTGACCAGACCATACGTTGCTGAAGGGATCATTGCTTTGCAGATCTGACACGCTTACATGACCCGGGTAGCACGAGGGACTCATTCCCATATCCAGTGCGCCCTGTGAATTAATGTGACGATACAGCGGATAGATCCCGCTCTGTGGCTGCCCCAACCGCCCGGTAAGCATTGCCAGGTTAGCTATCGTCTCGACCTTCCTGGCACCGTTTGCATCCGCGGTAAGATCATCTGAGTAGACAAAGGCGACAGAAGGAGCGGTTGCAAGGGTTCGGACGAACTCTTCAAAGGTGCTCGGCAGGATGTCGGCTCGAGCCACTGTTTCCAGGTAGTCCACCTGAGCCAGGGATTTTTCTAGGGTCTCTAGACCAGTTGTATTGGCAGCTACAAAGTCCCTATCATAGAGTTTCAGTTCCAGTAGCAGTTTTGTAAGACCTTGGAGAAAGTCGAGTTGGTGCTCTCTGGGAATGATAAATGCAGGTTCGGCAAATCTGCCCAGTTCTCCTTCAGCGGAGCTTAGGGTAATGAGCCGGTTACCGTGAGTACGATTGGCTCTCCGCAGAGCTGTGGCAACGATGGGATTGTTCTCTTCGATCTGGTTGCCCAGTGCGAAGATGACCTCCGCTTTTTCGATCTCACTCAAAGAACTGGTCATGGCTCCCGTGCCCAATGTTTTGGCGAGACCAGTAAAGGTGGCCTGCTGAGATTGGCCTCCCGGATAATCCAGGTTGTTGCATCCTAGTTGAGAGCGAAAGATCTTCTGCAGCAAGTAATTGGCCTCGTTGGTGGCTCGCGGAGAACCTATTGCTGCTAAAGAATGTGGACCGTGCTCCTGGTGCAATCGCTTGAATTCAGTGGCCACCAGCTCCAAGGCCTCATCCCAGCTGGACTCCACCAGTTTGCCCTTTTTTCTTATCAGGGGAGTTTTGAGCCGTTCAGGGCTCGACAGATAGTCAAAACTGTCAAATCGGCCCTGACGGCAGGTGTGCCCGTAACTAGGTGCTGCAGTGGTTCTGGTGGTCACAGTAAAGAGCGTATCTCCCTTGATGTTCAGCACCAGATTACAGCCACAGCCGCAGTGGGGGCAGAAGGTCTCCACCTGTTCATAATGAAATGGACCGGGTTTGCCTTCGCCGATTCGTTCCTCCAGGGCCCCGGTGGGGCACAGATCCAGGCACAGGCCGCACGAGACACAGTTGGTGTTGATATTGGGAGTATCTTCGAAGTCAATGGCATCAGAACATTGAAAAAAGGAGCAGGCTTCGTAGCACTGTCGACAGCGTATGCATTTGTTGGGATCCAAAGCAATGAACTGGTGGGAGTCGCGAGTTGAGATTTCGTCAAAAGCTATCTGCGGCTGGAGACGGGTGGTAGTTTCCACCCCGAATTCAAAAGCGAACCTACGAAGTTTGCAGTCGAAAGCATCCATACACCCACAAGAAAGACAGCGATCAGCTTCTCTCAAGGCGCCTTCCTCTGAGAGACCCAACTCGATCTGGTCGTTGCTCTTGATGCGTACACCTGGCTCCAATTCAGGCATGAGTTCGCGGGAGGCTTGGGTAACCCTGGTGGTAAACTGTTCTTTTTCAATGGCTTCTAGATCACCTTTCAAGATATTAAATGGCTTGGCTTCTCCATGCACCTCTTGGTTGCGTAGGTAGAGGTGGATGGCCATTGCCACTTTGCGACCGTCAGCCAGAGCTCCCACCACCGTTTCAGGGCCACGATAGACGTCACCTCCGGTGAAAACACCGTCTAGACCGGTGTACAAGCTATCCGGATCAGCACCGAAGGTATTCCATCGGGTGGTGGGAATTCCCTCCACCGCATTGTCAGATTCCACCGGGGAGAGATTGGGGAATTGACCAATGGCGGCAATCACCATATCAACGGGGATTAAAGTCTCAGAACCTTCCATGGGTACCGGTCGACGCCTGCCGCTAGCGTCCGGCTCACCCAGTTCCATCTTCACATACTCTAGTTTTTCCACTTTGCCGTTACTGCCAAAAAGCCGGACAGGTGCGGCCAAGAAATGAAACTGGACACCTTCTTCCTCTGCGCCATGGATCTCTTCAGGGCTGGCGGGCATCTCATCACGGGAGCGTCTGTAAATTATGGTTACCGTATCTGCTCCCATGCGTACGCTATTGCGGGCCGCATCGATGGCAACATTCCCACCGCCGATAATGGCAATGTTCTTGCCCATCTCAATTGGCTTCTCCATGGTAAGATCAACAAGAAAGTCCACACCTGACCAGACACCCTGGAGATCTTCACCCACTATGCCTAGTTTGCGGGTATCCCAAGCCCCGATAGCAAGGAGAAAGGCGTCATACCCCTCTTGTTTCAGGGATTCTATGGTGAAGTCTTCTCCCCACTTGACTCCTAATTTGACGTCTATATTGCCTAACTCGAGAATGCCATCAATTTCCCAATCTAAGATTTTCTTGGGCAAACGATATTCGGGAATACCATAGCGGAGCATGCCACCAAGTGCTGGCATGGCATCAAAGATGGTGCTGCCATGTCCCAAACGACGGAGATAATGAGCTGCGGAAAGGCCGGCAGGCCCCCCACCAATGATGGCCACTTTTTTTCCAGAGAACTCTGCTAGCGGGGGAGGGTTGCGTTTTCCCGAGAACATTTCGTAGTCCGCTACAAAACGCTTGAGATGATTGATGTTGATTGGTTCTTCCACCAAGTTGCGGTTGCATTGGTATTCGCAGAAATGAGGGCAGACCCGACCAATAGTGAGTGGCATGGGCAATCGCTCCCGAATGAGCTTGAGCGCCTCAATGTACTGTCCCTGGGAGATGAGGGCAATATATCCCTGAATATCGATGCCTGCAGGACAGGTCAGCTGACAGGGAGCAATGCAGTCACCGTAGTGTTCTTTCAGGAGAAGTTCGAGCATGAGCTTGCGAGTCTGATGAATCTCCTCTGAGTCGGTGGTTACCACCATGCCTTCTTGGACTTCAGTACCGCAGGAGGCCTGGAAGTGTGGTTCGCCTTCCACCTGAACCACGCAGAGTCGACAACTTTCTATGGGTTTCAGGACTTCATTGTAGCAGAGCGTAGGAATGTAAATGTCGTTTTGCCTGGCGACCTGTAAAACGGTGCTTCCTGCTTCGGCCTCTACTACCTGCCCGTTGATGGTTAGTTGGATTTTCTCCTTCATGAATTCCCTCTTCTCGTACAGTGAGTGCTTTGAGTCATAAGACAATTTTCAAGCGGCATGGGAAAGCTCCCCATGGCGTTGCTGCAGAAATTCCATCCGGCTTTTTTGGCCTGCACGGCCACAGGTAGGAAAATTGAATTTGTACATATAGCATACATTTTTTCAAGAGTCATTCACTTTGTGAATTTTGGGACTTACTGTGGTGAGGTAAGGTTTTCATCCCTCATCGCTCAAGGATTATGTTGCCCACTGTATTCATCGGAGCTAGAGCTACTCAGCCAGTAAGGTAGAGAGCGGCCCAGAAAACGATGATAATTTCAATGGAAAAAATCACGAAGAAAAGAATGTACTTGGAGACGGGAAAATCTTCAAAAATCTTGTTCGCTTTCTGCAAGAAACCAGCGCCCACAGGCGAAGCGTACATCCTGAAGGGATCGTCGGATCTGGTGCTTTGCGCAGATGACGGACCGGCCATTTTGTGCTCCTTATTGGCTGGAATAGGTGGGCAATAACCGCTGATCATTCGTACAGACCGGGTTCATAATCGACCCAAGATCAGCTCGTGCTAAGAGGACTCCTGTCAGCTTGTGAATTAAATCTTTTTTACCGGCATGGGAGTATAACCTTTTTCATAGCATTGTACAAGAGGAATCTCATCGGAAGTGATCCCATTTTCTGTCGTTCTAGCAGTACGATACGTCTGCATAACCACCACCCACTTTGTGTCCAGAGACTCTGTTAACGCAGCCCGAGCAGCTTTGCTTAGACGCGAGGAGCTCAAGACATGGAAAGCTCTTGCGTAAATATTTCTTCGACGCATGCGGAAATTTCCTTTTTTGCCTTGACGGTCGTAGCCATATTTGTTACAAAACACGTCGTTTGTGATAATCATCACCAAGTGTTTTGCGCCCACCTCATTCTCGTTCATAGAGCAAAGTGGCAACACTTGCGGCTGTTGGGCTCACCGCTGGCTTTGTCCACCAAAGAGTTGAGAGTATTTTGATGACCGCACAAGCCTTACATGACTTTGTTTACGTGGCTGTGTTCTTGTTGGTTGGTGTGCTCTTCGCGGTATCGCCTATCATTATTTCCTGGCTGATTGGCGGCCGGAGCGTTGGGGTTAAGCGGGCAGAGACCTATGAGAGCGGCATGCCCGCAATTGGCAGCGCTTGGATACAGTTCAGCGTTGCCTACTATATCTATGCCCTCATCTTTCTTGCCTTCGACGTGGACGTTCTCTTCCTCTTTCCCGTAGCTATGGCATACGACAAGGGATTTCTCGCTCGCGATTTTATCGAGATCGTTATCTTCATCAGTATTCTGTCCCTGGCCATCGTCTACGCCTGGCGTAAAGGAGTTTTCACTTGGCAGAAAAGGAGATAGCCCCTGGCGCCCGCGTGCAACTCGCGGTTGTCGAAGAGGTACTCAATTTGTGTAGGGCCAATTCCCTCTGGCCCATGACTTTTGGTCTGGCCTGTTGCGCCATCGAGATGATGGCGGCAGGGGCCAGCCGTTTTGATTTGGATCGTTTTGGAGCTGGGGTCTTTCGCCCTTCGCCCCGGCAGTCGGATTTGATGATCGTAGCGGGCACCATCGCCAAGAAAATGGCTCCGACCATAGTCACTCTTTGGGAGCAAATGCCAGCGCCCAAGTGGTGTATTGCCATGGGCAACTGTGCAATTTCGGGAGGGCCGTTTGAGTATGACGGTCAATATGCCATTGTCCCGGGAGCCGACCTAATCGTTCCGGTGGATATTTACGTGCCCGGGTGCCCACCTCGACCCGAGGCGTTGATTCAAGGATTTCTGGCCTTAGAGGACTTAATCACCAAAGGCGAAAAACGAAATGTCCTTAGAAGATTTAAAAGAAGAATTGTCAAAGATCGTTGAACCCGGGAATATGGTCCCGCGGAATTATGAGCAAGACGGTTGCTTGCTGGAAATAAAGGCCAAGGCCGATCAGGTGGAGGCTGTGGCCAAAGCAGCCCGCGAGGCCGACTGTTTTCTGGAATCAATCACCGCGGCGGATTTTACTAACGGTCCCCAGCTTATCTACCTGTTCAACTCATGCACCAGTATCTCCCGGGTATTGGTGCGAGTACAGTTGTCCAGAGGCGAATCGGTGGCTTCCATCGGCAGCATTTACGATGCGGCTCTCTGGTATGAACGGGAGGTGTTCGAGCTTTTTAGCATTCGTTTTGACAATCATCCAGACCTGCGCCGGCTTCTCCTGCCGGAGGATGCTGACTTCTACCCGCTCTTGAAAGATTACGGCAAGGTTCACGCCTTCAGAAGCACGGAAGAGATCTATGGCGAATGAGTTCCTCGAGCCCATA
This sequence comes from Syntrophobacterales bacterium, assembly GCA_050123975.1. Lineage (GTDB taxonomy): Bacteria > Desulfobacterota > Syntrophobacteria > BM002 > BM002 > BM002. The sequence continues at coordinate 18,523 of JASFGC010000011.1, forward strand.
ACCGAGCAGACCTTCTTTTTGAACATGGGGCCACAGCACCCCAGTACCCATGGGGTCTTGCGCCTTTTTCTCAAACTGGATGGGGAGTACATAGTTGAGGCAGACCCGATCATCGGCTACGGCCACCGTGGCCACGAGAAGATGGCGGAAAGTCACCTCTACGAGCAATTTCTCCCCAACACCTCACGGATGGACTACCTCGCGGGTCTCATTCTTAACCACGGTTATGTTGCCGCGGTAGAGAAAATGGCTGGTATTGAGGTGCCACCACGAGCTGAGTACATCAGAGTGATCTGTGCCGAGCTCAATCGCATCTCCAGTCATCTGCTCTGGTTCGGTACTTTTATCATGGACTTGGGAGGCTTCACCCCCTTCCTCTACTGCTTCGACGATCGGGAGAACATCCTGGATATTCTGGACCGGGTCAGTGGTTCCCGTCTCACTTATAGTTACTGTCGTTTCGGTGGGGTGGCCAGGGATGTGGACGACGAATTCATTACGGCGACACAGCAATTTATTGAACGGCTGCGTAGTCGGTGGGATGACTATCATAATCTGGTTACCAAGAATGTAATCTTCATCCATCGGGCCAAGGATGTGGGGGTGATCAATCGGGAGCTTGCCCTGCGATTCGGCTGCACCGGGCCGATTCTGCGAGCTGCTGGAGTACCATATGATATCCGTAAAGCTGAACCCTATTCGGTGTATTCGGAGCTGGATTTCGAAATTCCCACCGGCACCAAGGGGGATGCCCTGGATCGTTACCTGGTGCGGTTACAGGAGATGGAGCAAAGTCTGCGCATCATCGAACAGGCACTGGAGCGACTACCTGACGGGGCGATTAAAGCTGCGGTACCTCACAAAGTGAGACCTCCCCGGGGCGACTACTACTTCGCAGTGGAATCTGCCCGTGGTGCCATGGGCTATTATATTGTCAGCGATGGAACCTCCTTTCCCTACCGACTAAAGGCCAGAGTTCCTTCATACGGAAACCTACAGGTTCTCACTGAGGTGCTGCCCGGAACCCTGGTAGCAGATACCATTTCAATTCTGGGTAGCATCGATATCGTTGTACCTGAAGTAGATCGATAGTCACGAGTATATGAGCGGAGATAAACATGGCCGCCTGGCAAAACCTGGTAAACTTCCTCGGTCCTGATCTGGCGCGGATTATCGTGGGTCTCGTGGGTGTTCTGGCTCTGGTACAGGTCAACGCTCTGTTTTTGGTCTGGCTGGAGCGCAAAGTCGCCGCTCACATCCAGCTCCGAATCGGTCCGAAAGAAGTAGGCCCTTTTGGTATTCTCCAGACTATTGTTGATGGTGTCAAGCTGGTGAGCAAAGAGCTCATCACTCCACGCCATGTTGACCGCAAACTGTTCATGCTTGCGCCCATCGCAATATTCTTGCCGGTATTGGTGAGCTTTGTGGTGATTCCTTTTAGCGAACGGCTCCTTATCCGGGATATGAACGTTGGCCTGCTGTTGATCTTCGCGTTCTCCACCTTTAATGTACTTGCGGTTCTCGTGGGTGGCTGGGCTTCCAACAACAAGTACTCTTTGTTGGGGGCCGTGCGCGCGGTGGCCCAGAATGTGGCCTACGAGATTCCTTTGCTGCTCACGGTGCTCAGCGTGGTCATGTGGACCAACAGCATGCAGATGTCTGCCATCGTAGAATCCCAGTCCGGTTATTTTTGGAGCTGGAACGGCGTTTTTATGCCTGTGGCCGCACTCATTTATCTTATTTGCGCCACGGCTGAGACTAACCGGGCGCCTTTCGACATACCCGAGGCTGAATCAGAGCTCGTTGCTGGCTTTCATACCGAGTACAGTGGTATGCGCTTTGCCCTTTTTTTTCTGGCCGAGTATTCCAACATGCTCATCGTTTCGGCGGTGGCAACGACCCTGTTCTTCGGCGGTTGGAAAAGTCCGTTTCCTTTTCTTGATTTTGTGCCCGGTTTGGTCTGGTTCTTTGCCAAGACCTATGTGCTGATCTTCGTGACCATGTGGGTGCGCTGGACGTTCCCGCGCTTACGCTTCGATCAGCTCATGAACTTTTGTTGGAAGATCATGATTCCGGCGGCACTGCTTCACCTGATCGTCTACGCCGGGATCATAAAACTCATAAATTAAGGGATTGAGGGATTGAGGAATTGAGGAATTGCGAATTGAGGAATACAAGATTGAACAGTTTGAAAAGCCAATCCCATAATTCCTAAATCCCTAAATTCCTAAATTCGCGAATTGGAGCTAATTTTTCCATGGGCATGATCAAAGACATTGTGGAAGGCGGTTGGAGCTTGATCGCAGGCATGTTGGTCACCATCCGACGCATCTACCGGCCTGTGGTCACGGTTCAATATCCCCGCAAATATCTAGAAATGAGCCCAGCCTACCGGGGGCACATTGAGTTTGAGCAATTCCCTGAAACCGGAACTCATAATTGCGTTGCCTGCGGCACCTGTATGCGGTTTTGTCCCACCAATGTGATCAAGGTCCAAGGCGAAAAAACTCATACTCATAGCGAGAAACGAGCAAGTCTCTATTTTATTGATTTTTCGCACTGCAGCCTTTGTGGTCTGTGCGTGGCCAACTGTCCCACCCAGACCCTGAAGTTTTCCGGAGAATATGATTTAGCGCATTATAGCCGTTGGGATGGGGTGGTAGACCTTATCCAACGGTTGGAGGAGTCGGCATGACCTCGGTTCAGAGCCTCATTCAACCCCACGTCCTGGCCCAGATAGGGTTCGCCGGGATCGTGGTCCTTACCCTTACCGGGGCGCTCATCGCAGTTTTTCCCCGAAATATTCTCTACAACGTCCTGGGCCTCATTGTCTCCCTCACCGGGGTGGCGGGAATTTTCGTCTACCTGGGAAGCCCTTTTATTGCTCTGATGCAGCTCCTCATCTACGTGGGTGCGATTTGTATCTCGATTATTTTTGCCATCATGCTATCCAGGCCGCTCCACCTGGATTTACCAAAGAGGCATTTGCCGAAAGTGGGGCTCGCTTTGGGAGTGGGCGCAGCGGTGTTCATCATGCTGAGCGCAATCATCGGCCGCACCGAGTGGCAGCCGGCCGCGGTGCGTAGCAGCGATTGGTCGATCAGCACTCTGGGCACCTACTTGCTCACCCGTTACGATCTGGTTTTTGAAGTGATTTCTCTGGTGCTGCTGGTCGCCATCCTTGGTGCCATCATCATCTCGGGTTATGCTCGCAGGAGTGCGTCGTGAACAGTCTTACCACCTATCTTTTTTTGGCAGCATTGCTCTTTAGCCTGGGGATTTTTGGGGTGTTTCAGCGCCGTTCACTCATCGGCATGCTCATCGCCATAGAGCTCATGCTCAGTGGAGCCAGCATCAACTTCATGGCCTTTAACCGATTCCTGGCACCTGATCCCATTATCGGTCAGATATATACCCTCTTTATTATGGGCATTGCCGCTGCTGAGGCGGCCATCGCCCTGAGCATTATAGTGGCAGTATTCCGTAGACTACGCTCCATTAACATCGAGCGGGCTCAAGAACTACGAGGCTAACCATGACCTCTTCCTGGTTCCACGATCCAACTTTGCTGGCAGCCATGTTGGGAGCGCTGCTGCCCTTTGTCAGTTTTGCTCTGATTATGGTGTTTACCAGACCATACCCAAAGCTGTCCGCTGCCATCTCAGTTGCCGCGGTCAGTGTATCTCTCGTCTGTGCTCTTTTTCTTCTCACTCGCCACTGGCACCTGGAACAGCCTATCCAATACACCGCCAAATGGCTGGTCTCTGGAAAACTGTACATTCCCTTTGGCTTCATGCTGGATGAACTCAGTCTACTGATGCTTACTATTGTTGCGGGTATCAGCTTCCTGGTGCAGGTATACTCTCTGGGCTACATGGCCGGGGACCCGGGCTTTGCCCGCTACTATGCCTTTCAGTCTTTGTTCGCCTGGGCCATGATGACCATGAGTATCGCCCCCACCATGCTGCAATTCTACGTTTTCTGGGAACTGGTGGGGTTGGCCTCCTACCTGTTGATTGGTTTCTACTATGAGAAGTTCAGCGCTTCTGAAGCAGGGAAGAAGGCATTCGTTATGACCCGGTTGGGAGATATCGCCTTCTTCCTCGGGCTGCTGCTGGTGCTTCTCAATTTTGGTAATCTGAATATTTTAGACATGAACTCAGTTGACGTAACCGCGCGCATGTCCCCGTTATTGATAACCATTTCTGCTATTCTGATCTTCGGCGGTGTTGCCGGCAAGAGCGCCCAGTTCCCCCTGCTTACCTGGCTGCCTGATGCCATGGAAGGCCCCACCCCAGTGAGCGCTTTGCTCCACTCGGCCACCATGGTGGCGGCAGGGGTTTACATGTTCGCCAGGATTTTTCCCTTTTTCAGTAAGTCGGCCACCGCAATGACTCTCTTTTTGGCAATCGGCACCATCACCATGCTGCTGGCCTCCACCATGGCCATGGTTACCAGGGACATCAAGCAGGTCTGGGCCTACTCTACCATCAGTCAGCTCGGTTTCATGGTTATGGGACTGGCTGCAGGCAGCTACTTCGCCGGGGTTTTTCACCTCACCACCCATGCCGGTTTCAAGGCCCTGCTCTTCCTGTGCTCGGGAGTTTTTATCCACGAGTATGAAACCAACGACTTCTTTGAAATAGGGAAATACGGGGGGCGTGGCCTCAAGGTGCCAATTGTCTGCATAACCTTGGCCGCGGCAGCCTTATCTGGCCTGCCTCCGCTTTCGGGCTTTTTCAGCAAGGAGGCGATCATGGGCGCGCTGGCCGAACACCACAATCCCATGTGGCTGTGGGCCGGGTTGTTGGGTGCTTTTTTGACCGCCTATTATTCGTTCCGATTGATTTTTGCCATTCTCTTTCCAAAGAAAATTGAAGAAGTCCACCACGGAGAGCATGGCGGCCATGGCCATGGCGATGACCACCACCATGCTGGTCTCTACTGGGTCATGGCTTGGCCTCTGATTATCCTGGCCGCAGTCACGCTGGTGCTTGGTTTTTTCCAGACTCCGTTGGAAAATTTCCTCGTGGGTCATCACGGTGGGGCTGAGGGCCACGGTGGCGGCCACCACGCCTGGCTCCTCTATGTGGCAGTGGGCATAGCCCTTTCCGGCGTGGGCATAGCCTGGCTTGAGTTCGGACGCAAAAAAGCTTCCCAGGTGGGTTTCGTGGAGCGAATCGAGCCTGTCAAGACGCTTTTTGCCGAACGTTGGTACATTGACCATTTTTATCGATTGTTTCTCGATTACGTTATCTACGGAATTTTCTCCAACCTGTTTACCCGAAACGACCGCCAGGTGATTGATGGCGGTATCGACGGTATTTGCAGGGCTACTATTGGCGGGGGCAGGGTGCTTTCCTTTTTGCAGTCAGGAATGCTGCAGTACAACTTGATGGTAATGTTCGCCGTTTTGGCCCTGGTGGCACTTTACTTCTTTTTTTAGGGTGCAGAGCACATGAGTATGGAGTTTGCCAATTTTCCTTATCTTTCCGCCATTCTTCTCAGTTGCGTGGTGGGCCTGCTGGTGATCCTTTTTATTCCCGCTGAGCGCAAGATGCTCATCAAGTGGGTCAGTTTGGTCTTTTCAGGGATCACCATGGTGCTCTCCATCTATCTTTTCTTTGCCTACGATAAAGCCCAGGGAGGTCTCCAGTTCGTGGAGAAGGTACTCTGGGTAGAGTCCATGGGTATCTACTACTTCAATGCGGCGGACGGATTCAACCTGCCCATGCTCCTGCTCACCGGTATCGTTCTCTTTACCGGTGTGCTCACCATGTGGGAGTTGGAGGTCCGGGTTAAAGAGTTTTTCGCCTTCACCTTCTTGCTGGTGGCAGGCGTCTTCGGCGTTTTTATGAGCATGGATCTTTTCTTTATCTTTGTCTGGTACGATGTCTCGCTCTTCCCCATGTATCCGCTTATCGCCATCTGGGGCAGTACCCGGAAAGAATACGGCGCCATGAAGCTGACCCTCTATCTGCTGGCTGGAAGCGCGCTCATTCTTCCAGGTATCCTCTATCTTTTTGTGAAATCCGGTTTGAATACTTTTGACGTTGTGGCCCTCATG
>JASFGC010000012.1:0-24515 GCA_050123975.1 Syntrophobacterales bacterium
GCTTCGAGGTCTATCCCGCACCAGTCGTGATGTTCCACCGTATTGCATTATGGACGGCACTCACACAGTGAAAGCAATTAACCAAGTGGGACTGGAACGCGCGGGTTACAGCAAGGAGGCAATTGGTCAGATCAAACGAGCTTTTTCTCAACTGTTTCGCCGCAAGAGCAACCTCGCCCAGGCGATCCAGGAACTCGAAGGAAAAGGCTCCCTTTCTGAGGAAGTGAGGTATCTTTTAGATTTTATAAAGAGTTCAGAGCGCGGCGTCTGCTTTGGGCCCAAGAACCGCTAATCGTCAACAGATTTCTTTCTGCTTATCATATTAACTCACTGTTAATACATCAAAAATCATGCCCACAAGCTAAATCCCAACTCTCTTTTGTTTTGCCTGCACGATTTTTGCATTCAAACCATGGCTAAACTTTTGCGGACCTCTCCTGTCCTTTTTGGCAGGAGACATGAGAGCAAGGAGGGGAGTATGGGCATAACAGAGATCAAAAATCGGATTGTTGAAATTATTGCCAATCAACTAGGAATCGAAGAGGATGACGTCACTGCCGAGGCAAGCGTAATAGACGACCTTGGGGCAGATTCCCTGGATGTTGTGGAATTGGTCATGGCCTTGGAGGAGGAGTTTAACCTAGAGATCCCCGACGAGGAAGCGGAAAAGATCACTAGTGTCCAAAATATCTTCGATTACATGGCAAGTGCTGTGCAGGTGGCCTAAATTGGACAGCTGGTCGCCTTTTATCCGGACGGCTTCTAGAATTTCCCTACATCAGATATGTAACTCTTCTTTATGGAAGCAAGCAGTTTCACAGTTGGGGGAAGGAGGAGGAGGATGATTATCAGAAAAAAAATCGTGATCATGGCAATGCTCACCGCGTTCTGTTTTCTGGGTCCCCTCGCGGGAAACACGGTGCAAGCGGAACCAGTTCAGACAACTGACAATCTCACGGTACAGATTAATTGGTTAGAACATAACCTCAGCAACGCCCGAATGGACCAAGTGGATATCTTGTCACCAACCCAATTTGCCAAAGCTGAAGAATTCCTAAATAAGGCCAAGAAACGGCTGGAGCGTGGAGATAGCCAGGCGAAGATTATTAAGGAAATATCAAGAGCGCAAACTGAGCTCAAAGAGGCAACGGAATCATCGCGTCTGGCGAAAGCCGAATTATCTGAGGTCATAAAAGCCCGGGAAATGGCGCGCGCTGCCGGTGCCACCAACTATGAGCAGGACTACGCTGCGACGGAGAATAGATTTCTCGAGCTCACAAAGGCGGTTGAGAAAGATAAGATAACACGCGCCCGCAAGCATTCCCCAAAGGTAGCGGAACGCTACCGAGAGCTTGAGTTGCGAGCAATTAAAGAGCAAACCCTGGGCGAAGCGCGGACGCTCATCAAGCAAGCCGAAACGGAAGGGGCACGAAAGCTCGCGCCCAAAACCTACAAGACAGTGCAGAAAAAATTAAAGGAAGTCGATGGATTTATTACCAAAAACCGCTACCAGAAGTTGAAGATGCACAATATGGCGAGCGAGGTTCTGTTGCAGGCGGGTCGACTTCTACAAGTGACACGGCAAACCAAGACCATCAAAACAATGAAACCAGAACACATCACCCTCTGGGTCGAGGGGATTCTCTACGATACTGCAACCAAGCTTGGCACCGCTGACATGCGCGATCAACCCCTGGGAACCCAGGTGGAAAATATTATGGGCTCCATCGACGCCTTGCAGCAAGATCAGCGCTTCCTGGTCAATAAAGTGAAAAATCAGCAGACGGAAATGGAGGCAATGACTGAACAGATTGCCTTTCTGGAAAAGCAAACCCAGAAGGAAAAGGCTGCGAAAAAGCAGTTAGCTAAGGAACAGGAGGCTATTGAAAAACGGCTGGAAGCAGAGAGGCGGTTTAACCAACTGTTTACCAAGGTCCGAACCTACTTCAGCCAAGAAGAAGCAGAAGTATACAAACAGGGCTCTGAGTTGGTAATTCGGTTGAAAGCGATTCAATTCCCCGTTGGCAAACACGTAATAATGCCGAGCAACTACTCCTTGCTGAGTAAAGCCCAGAGAGCCATTCGTACCTTTGGCGAACCAAACCTTGTCATCGAGGGACATACGGACAGCACCGGCTCAGATGTGAATAACCAGCACTTGTCCCAGCGACGGGCAGAATCCGTTCGCGCTTATCTCGTAGCCAACGGGACCCTGCCAATGGACAAAATTATAGCTGTGGGGTATGGATCCAAGCGGCCTTTGGCATCAAACAAAACCGCGACGGGACGAGCTATCAACCGGAGAATCGATGTGATCATCAAAACTCAGCCCGAGGCAGGGTAGGGGCCCATTTCGGATTGTGGATCTGTCCTGCGGACTCCCACCCTTCGGGCGGGTTCCCAGTTTCGGACTGCGGATTAAAGAAGATTACTGGCAGCTGAAGTGAATGTGTAAAGACTGGAAGTGTCATTCAGAGTCCCGCCGCTTGCGGCGGGACTCTTTTTTTTTGTTGCGGAGATTTATTATTTGAAAGTTTTGATTTGACGGTCTAACTGCTGGGTGAAAGGCTGTGTTGAGGTCAACCTTTTGCAAGGCGCTGGGGGCTCAGCGAGTCTTCAATCAAAAATCCGCACTCCGCATTTCGCAATCCGAAATCTACCCTAGATCATAATCTCTCTAAGGGTTTCAATTTCATCCAGAGCCTTTCCTGACCCTAATACCACGGTTGTCAGTGGATCCTCGGTAATGGTGATCGGCAGTCCGGTCTCTTCACGAAGCAGTTTATCGAGACCTTTCAGAAGTGCCACACCTCCGGTGAGAACAATACCGTTGTCCACAATGTCAGCAGCCAGCTCGGGCGGTGTCTGCTCAAGTGCGCTTTTTACCGTTTCCACAATGGTCTTGATTTGCTCAATTATGGCTTGCCGAACTTCATCGGAGTCGATTTCGATTATCTTCGGAATGCCAGTAGTCAGATCCCGTCCCTTGATCTGCATGTGTTCAGTTTGCTCAGCCCGATAAGCGTTGCCAACGGTGGTTTTGATCAGCTCTGCACTCCGCTCGCCGATGAGGAGATTGTACTTGCTCTTGATGTACTGCAGTATAGCTTCATCCATTTTATCGCCACCAACTCGTACCGATTTACTGTAAACGATGCCAGCCAGCGAGATTACCGCCACCTCTGTGGTGCCGCCCCCGATATCCACCACCATATTACTTGTGGGCTCGGTGATGGGCAATCCAGCACCGATTGCAGCGGCCATGGGTTCTTCAATCAAAAAAACCTCTCTGGCTCCAGCTGATTCTGCAGATTCTCGCACTGCCCGTTTTTCCACCTGGGTGATACCGGAGGGCACACAAGCGATTACCCGTGGCCGTATAAGGGTGCGACGGTTGTTGGCTTTCTTGATGAAGTACCGAAGCATGGCTTCGGCCACTTCAAAATCGGCAATAACACCATCCTTCATAGGGCGGATTGCTTCAATGTGTCCGGGAGTACGCCCCAGCATCATCTTGGCTTCATGTCCCACAGCCAGTACCTTGTTGCCTCCTTTACCATTCCTCCGCACAGCAACAACTGAAGGCTCGTCCAAGACAATGCCGTTGCCTCTGACATAAACCAGGGTATTGGCAGTACCTAGATCTATCGCCAAGTCGTTGGACAGCCAGCCGAAAATGGGGTTAAGAATCATAATTGCAGTCCTCCTATGGGTGCAGGATAAACGTGATCTGTGATTGCTTAGGAATAAAATAGAGCAAAATACATGCCGAAATGTTGCAGGAAAAAGATTAAATAAACAATCCAGGCCTGAGAACCCGGCTTTGATCAGGTCCAGACGGAGCTTTTGACTTTTTTCCCTCTGCGGAAGTCTGCTGAAGCCAATCAATTGCGGATGTCGGAATGCGGATTGCGAATTAATTGCTTATTTGAGCTTTATTAATTTCAATCCCAAACTGGGGACCCGCCCGAGGGTGGGAGTCCGTAGGACAAATCCGAGATTTCCAATCCGAAATGCGATGACTCCAGTGTTACAAAACATCTTCCAATCTCAAAGGGTATCCATTCTCAATCTGCAATCTACAATCTACGATCTGCAATCATAAACTTTTATCTTAAGGCTGGGGATATTTTCATCTACAAATCACTTGACAATTACTGGTTTTTCCTATAAAAAAAGCGCTTGTTCCATTCGTTACATATCAGTTTCAATTTTGGCAAAACACCACCCCCAAAAGGCACTATCTTCTTTTGGGGCCTTTTTTCTTGAGAATCGTTGCTCAGTACTTGTTGTCCGTCTTCTATTGCATGAGGATTGCTCCGAGTCTGTCCATCCTTAAACGAAAGAGGGGTTCCGGAAACTTCCAGCCCCGACTCATCTATCCTCGCCAGTACAGCCACGGATCCGCAAGAACGGGCCTAATCTTTTAGCCAGAGCCAGTACCAACAGTGAAAAGGGGACAGATGAGAACATTGGACTCAAGCACATATCAGGTTGCTCCCGTGCGTGCTGGATACACAGATCGGATCTTACAGGTGGATTTAGGGTCCCTCACCACATCCATAACAGAGGTGGATTCTGATTTCAGACGCAAATACATCGGCGGTCGCGGTTATGCCATGAAGATGATCTGGGACGAAACCATCGATCAGACCCGCTACGACAGTCCGGAAAATATTCTGGTCATGGCCAGTGGACCTCTCGGTAATGAACCAAGATTCCCGGGAACCGGGAAGTTCGTCGTAGGTACCATTTCACCTCTTACAGAAACCTTCGTCGACTCAAATATCGGTGGACATTTTGCGCCGCTTTTGAAGATGTCAGGGTTTGACGCTCTCGCTGTTCGTGGCGTCTCCAAAGAAGAAGTGGTGGTGATCGTGGATGGCGATCAAGGCAGCATAACGATCGCAACAGCCCCCTCGTTCGGCGAGGAAATTGACGGAGGGGGCCTAGAATATGGTGAGGCCCTGTTGAAAGAATACACTGGTGGCGAGCTTACAGAAAGTGTTGCTGCAGTAACCACCGGTAATGGTGCTTTACATGCCAGATTCGGGATTATCAACAGCCTGTTTTACGATAGGCGTCGCCGCCGGCTCCGCAGCAAGCAAGCCGGACGCGGTGGAACAGGAACTGTCATGCGAGTTAAGGGCCTGCGGGCGGTCATAGTCCGCTCAACCAAGGCCCGGGTCAAGGCTAATCATCCTGCAGATCAAAAGTCAGTGCAGCAGGCTGGAGCTGCACTGAAAAGGGTAATAAGCCAGCAAGATCCCAAACAGCTCCACCTCCGCGCCTGGGGTACCCCCGTTCTGGCTGAGTACATGAACAAGTTCCATTTACTGCCAATAAATAACTATCAATACGGCCAGCATCCTGATGCTCCTGCGGTTTTTGCAGACGTTTTTCTGGAACGCTACTTCAACAAAGAAGTACCAGACGGCTGCTATATGGGCTGCAATCTGGCCTGCGCCAAAGGGGCCGAAGATGTTGCCCTCACCAGGGGGCCGCAGGCTGGCAAGAAGGTAGGTATTGATGGCCCTGAATACGAAACTCTCGGAGCTGTCACCTGCCAGGGAATATTTGATCCTCACTTTATCATGGAATATAACTGGTACTGTGACGAGTACGGCCTTGACACCATTTCTATGGGCGTCACAGCCGCATTTCTTATGGAGTGCTTTCAGCGGGGATATTTAACCGTTGAAGAGACCGGCTATGATTTATCCTGGGGCAATATTGACGCCGCTGACCGTCTACTGCACGAAACAGCAACAGGGGAGGCTTTGGGCAAGATATGCGGTCAAGGAGTGCAACGGGCGAAGAGGTGGGTGGCGGAAAAGTACGGCGCAAGAACAAACACACCCATTGAGGAAACTATGTCCGAACTGGGCAAATTTGGAATGGAAGTCAAGGGTTTGGAATTCTCTCTGTATATTTGCAAAGAGTCGCTGGCTCAGCAGGGCGGATACGGCTTCTCCCTCAAGGGACCCCAACATGACGAGGCGTGGCTGATTTTCATTGATCAGGTTCACAATGAAATACCCTCTTTTGAAATGAAGGCCGACGCCTTGAAGTGGTTTCCACTGATTCGCACCTGGTTTAATGCGGTGGGGCTCTGCAAGCTACCCTGGATCGACGTGCGCCACCCTGAAGCAGCCCAAACGGACAACCCTTCCCAGAATCAGCCGACTCTTGAATACTATGCCCAGTACTACAGTGCCACAACGGGCGAGAACAAGAGCGTGCAGGATATTCTCGATGACTCTGAGAGGCTGCATGTCTTACAAAAAATGATAAACATACGCCAGGGAAAGGGGACGAGAGATTTCGACCAAATACCGCTAAGGGCAATGGGACCGGCTTACTTCAACGAATACCAATCACGTAGCGACTACTACGATGACTGGTTACGGGAGCAACTCGGAACTGATGCTGCTCTACCCGAGTCTCCCGAAGAAAGACACCAAGCTATCTTAAACCTCAGGCGACAAGCGTATCAAAAACTCTGTGACGAAGTTTACAAGGCCAAAGGATATACCCCCCAGGGGATACCCTTACGAAAAACTTTGCAAAAATTCGACCTATTAGACCAAAAGGCCGAGGAGTTGCTGCAATCCCATGGAGTCTAAGCAGTGATTTACATTTTTGGCATTTTAGAACATTCTAGCGCATTTTAGACATTTAACTATTTGTGATAACCCTTTGGAGATAATTGAATATGTACGTATCCGTTACCTTCTTGGGCCTGCAGCGGGCGAAAGCCCAGAGTGACCAGATTCAAATCCGGTTTTCAAAGAAGATCAGCGTTGCTGACGTCTTGGCGTATATCAAGAAAAATCATCCGGAACTTCCGTTTCCAGAAGATGCTATCCTAGTGGCGGTGAACAACAAGCTCTCTTCCATGGAGAGGACATTGAAGAACAAAGACAACGTCACCTTTCTCCCATTCTTGGGAGGAGGGTAGGCCCCAAAAATTGGCCGCGGAGAGCATAGTTCTAATGAATCTTAGAATTTTCTTCTCAGTTCTTTACATTTTTTCTTGACACGCAGAGCGTTTGTGATTTAAATATCATAGTCCTCTAGAGGAGGGCGATCCCCTCCGTCTAGGGCGGCCCCTAGGCACCAAGTTATTATCCTAATCTTACTTGCTGAGGGGCCTTTTTTTTTGTGGTTGTTTTAGCCGAGAGCCCTAGTGCTCTGACCGCCTTTCAGTCGATCAAGCTCGTTGGGGAGCAGTGGAGTACTGGAGTATTGAAGTGTTGAAAAAAGCTAAAGCCCAAATCTCAATCTAAATAACTCCTTATCATTACAACAACAACATTATTCCATTACTCCTCTACCCCATTACTCCTAAGCCATTGAATCACTAGAACGCTGAATCCTCAGTGATTATTTCAAATATGCCCAAACAGCGAAATATTACTATTGTTTGATTGGGTCAGGTGTTGTACAAGATGTAGAATCAGTGGACCGTTCCAGAAGAATCTTCACGACTGGCGAGAGGAGGATGTACCATATTGGGGGGGAGAGAACATGGCTTCAAACACCGAAAGACGAAGTTACCCGAGAGCCGAAATCAGGTGGCCTGTCACTATCAAGACCGATGAGGGCGTCATCGAGGCCAAGCTGCGAAATCTCGGAATCGGCGGTGCTTACATCCACTGTGAGGAGACACTTGAACCCGGAGAATCCGTCACCTTGACGATCCAGCCACCAACCGGTTCTCCCCTTACTATCATCGCTAAGGTGATTTGGGCAGGTAAGGTCCTGGCGCTCGGGGTGGGGGTGCGCTTTGTTGAAATGTCTGACCAAGATCGCCAGTTCATTTCTGAGACTGTGTCAAAGCTCCTCAGTGACACCGGTATGGCATGACAACACCCGCCAGATGGCTAAGAGAGTGGCTCATGGCTTGAGGTACAGGGCCTGTTTTATCAAGCAGCAGGCAGCCGACGCAACTAGGCACTAGGAACTAAACACTAGGCACAGCGGGACGAACCGGAGAGACGGAAAAACGGCGATACGGGGACCAGATGGCAGAAGTCAGACGACAGAGGACACAGGGTAGAGATCCGAGGTCAGGTCTAATAATTTTAAATCCGCAATCCGAAACTGGGAACCCGCCCGAAGGGTGGGAGTCCGCAGGACAAATCCGAAATATTCTAGCTCCATGCCTTGAGCTTTATGCCATAAAGCTCTTCTACTATTTAAGCCACGGTTGGCTTTCAAGACCCAGTATGCGAGAATTATGAAACACAGTGCCGAAGAGCACCTGTCCCTCCCCTGCAACTTAGAACTGGTAAGAGGTAGTAACAAATGGCCCGCGGGAAAAACATACGCTGCTATCCTTCAAGTGAAAGAAAAATAGAGCAAAAGACCAGCCCTCAAAAGATCCTGGTCTTCCAACAAAATGGCAGTGGTGAGAGCAAAATTCAGGGTATACGAAAACACGGGAAAGAGCGCTTTATCATCGAGACTGTTTCCATAGATGAGACCTTGCCTCCGATTTTGGACGATACCCGGGACTATTTGCCATCCAACATCCAGGCGGACCTCATTTTAGATTTCTTGGAACATCCAGACCTCTCCCACGACCTTGCCATTGCCTGCCGTGCTCGAAACATTCCCATTGTAGCCTCAGGGAAGAAACTTCGGGTAAAAGGGGCTTTGACCCCCCCGACTTGATGCGGCCTCTCCAGGCAGGTCGGCCTGGGTCAATATGGTGAATATTTTGGCACACCGGAGTTTGCTGTGCAGATAAGGAACGGCAAGATTGACCGCATCCACGTCTGCAGAGGTGCGCCGTGTGGAGCAACCTGGGACGCTGCCAAGCGGGTAGAGGGATTGCCCGTAGAAGAGGCAGAGGTACGCATTGGTCTAGAGACACAATACTTCTGTTCTGCAGATCCCGCTGGCTGGGATCCCATACATGGCAAGAGCCCGGTGCACTTCGCCGGTGAGGTGCACATAGCGGCATTGAAAAAGGCAATTAAGAAAGAAAAACCTTAGAAACCGTTCCAGTCGTTCAAATCGTTCAAATCGTTTAAGTCGTAAACGGTGAACGGTGAACGGTGAACAGTAAGAGATGTTACACGTTATACGTTAGAGGTTATAGGTAGTTATTCGTCCTCTGTCCTCTCCCTACTGATTTTCTTAAATTCGCAATCCGCAATTCGAAATTCGCAATTACCTCCTCATGCTCTATGCTCCATGCTCCCTCACATCCCACATCTCACATCTACAATCCGAAATCCGCAATCTCCAATCTAAAATCTTCCTCTAACTCTTACAACAAATGACAGCGAAGCGTAATGACCTAATGACGGCGCAGCCATATGACACCAAATGCCCTGCGCCTTGTACCCTGCACCCTATGCCTCTCTTCAATCTACAATCATAAATCTGCAATCAACAATCTCCAATCTCCATCAGGCACGTCCTTTGCTATTATCTCAAAGCGAGTAGTATCGATTTTAACCACGGGTGTTGTTTTCAACTGGTTTTAGTTGGTCACCGTGGTGGAAACGTGCCTCCCCGGGTATCAGCCCGAATGTGAGGTCATAAAATGTCTCGGTGCGAAATATATGCTGAGTGTTGGTTTTATCGGAACAAAATAGATCCGCAATCTCAAGCATTTGAGTTAATCAAAGAATACTGCCATGGAAACTACACCAATTGTGCGCGATATCAATTCTCCCAATCCCTAGGCAATTTCTACGTCCCAAAGGGCTTGCTACCCAACGAGATTAGAAGGATCAAACCAGTCATCCGTACTTTACTCTGAGAGCCAATACTTCGTATCATGTCCTTCACCCCATGTGTCCAAATTCATACCTTTACCCTCACATTGCAAACCAGAGGGGCCCCGAAAGGTCACTTTCCCACCTGAGTGATACCTGGTGGGGTAGTTTTTGCACAAACTGTTTCAAGACATCGGTAAATTGAGCTTCCCCTATTGACTGCAATTCATCATTTCACTATGTTATCAGTCGTGATCTAGGACAGATTATATTGAAGGGGGAGGGATCATGTACCGAAAACCATCGCTTTTAGTTTTATGCTCATTGCTGATTCTGCTTTCAGCCTGCGTCTCCAACTCAAAATACCTACAGCTCGAGGCCGAGCACGCCGAAGCCAAGCACAAGTTACAATACACGGAAACCAGACTCGGCTACACTGAAGAAAGCAGAGAAAAGTGTATCGACAGCTTGGCAGATTGTCAGGGCAGGTTCAATGAAAAGAAACTACAGCTCTCACACGAGATGGAAGAGCTGCAGGTCAGTTTAGAAGAGAGCCAGTCCACCATTGAAAAACAGAGTCAAGTTATCAGAGACCTCCACGCCACCAAGATAAAAATCGAGAGCAGCCTGAAAGAGCAGATCGAAGCCAAAGAAGTGAAACTTGAGGAAATAGAGGGCAAGTTGAAAGTCACCCTGGTGGACAAAATTCTATTTGATACCGGAAAGGTGGAGATCGGCAAGAGAGGTAAAGAGGTACTTCTGGAGCTTGCAGACACCTTGAGAGAAAACAAAGATCAGAACGTAGTGGTAGAGGGACATACAGACGATGTCCCCATCGGATTGGGGTTGATTGAAAAATATCCCACCAACTGGGAGCTCTCTGCTGCCAGAGCAGTAGGGGTAGTACGCTTTCTCCAGGAAAAAGGCTGGCTGGAGCCCAAAAGGCTCTCCGCAGCCGGTTACAGCTACTACAAGCCAGTGGCATCCAATGACACTGCTGAAGGGAGGCGTCAGAATCGGCGTATCGAGATCATCTTGGTGCCGATAAGATGAACGTTCGTGAGCACTAGACAGTTCCAATTCCCACAATGAATCCCTCTGTTTACTGTACGTTGCCTAGCTTCCGTGATTCACAACTGCCAACACAATCCCAACTGCCTTATCAAGAGAGACTTCCCCCATGTTTACAGTCAGATGGAACAGAAGTGGGCTGTCGTGCTCTTCCCCACACACTGATCGATGGAACCATGCTTGATTTCTGTCCTTTCGTTCCAAGACTCTCTGGGCCTGTGAGGGGGTAACTCCCAACTTTTCCACCACATACTTCTTGCGATACTCCATGGGGGCAATCAACCGAAAGCGGTAACAGTTTCTCATATCTCGCAGGAAATAGTGAGCCGCCCGTCCAATGATAACAGCGCCGTCTTCTTTGGCCACACCAAGAATCAGGCTCTGCAATTTTTCCTGGTACTCGCTTTCTTCCACCACGGTTTTGTCATAGCCAACGATTCGCTGAATATAGCTCTTGCTGAACAAGTTGGCAAAAAGATTAGATATCCGGTACTCGCGGCTCTGCTCAAATGACTCCAGGGTCCCTTCAGAAACATGTAGATCCTGTGCAATGTTTTGAAAGAGGGACTTGTCAACATAGTGATAGCCGAGCCTTCTGGCCAGCATTCGGCCAAGTTCTCTACCACCTGAGGCAAAGCTCCTGGAAACTACTATCACAGCCATTATTCCTCCTCCTCATTTTGATTTGACCTCCTGTTTAAATCTACCATAACTTGAAAAGATTTCGCATTTATCATTTCGCAATTGGCGTCTCTCAGAGTTTAAGGTGTCAGGTTTCAGGTGTCAGGAAAAGAAGAGAAGCTGAAACCTGAACACTGAACACTGAAACCTTCTTTTTTAATGAACGTCGTTGACAAAATGATCAGTGTTCAGTAAATTATAAGGTATGGGTATCATAGAACGAAAAAAACGCGATGCAGCCAAGATGCGAAGTCGCATCCTCAAGGCCGCTATGAACCTCTACGTAAAGGGTGGCTACGAAAATGTCACCATGCGCCGGATTGCGGCAAAGATAGAATACAGTCCCGGTACAATATACCTCTATTTTCAAAACAAAAAGGATATCATGCTGCAGCTTTGCTACCATGGCTTCGAACGCCTTTTGGCTCAGCAAGATAAATTAAAGAAAATATCCGACCCGCTGGAGAGACTGTCAGCTGGAGGCCGCTATTACCTCACTTTCGCCCTGGACAATCCCGAGCTCTACGAGCTCATGTTCGCCACCAAAGAGATCTTCACAGAATCGGGTCCGGATGAAGATGCCGCACCCCTGAGGGCGTTCCGTGAATTCTCAAAAAGCGTTAAGGCCTGTTTAGATGCCGGCATTTTTTCAGCTGCTGAAGTGGAAACCACAGCAATCGCTCTTTGGGCCACCCTGCATGGGCTTGCCTCACTTCTGATCAAGGGACGACTTCGTTTTCTTCCTGAAGAGAGCTTGGCTAAAGTTGTTGAACAAGCATATGCTTTTAGTCTTCGGAAGAGGGGAGAATGAGGCCTGTCTTCTTAAAAGGACTTGAGATGAAGACCACCACTCTGCGCAAGGTAATTGTATTTGCTTTCGCCTTTATAGCTCTGCTCCAGTCTCTTGAGGCGGCGAGTAGCGAAATTGTGCCACCGTCAGCACCAGGAGACGTGGTTGTCGCCAAGCCCGCCATGCGCTGGGTTACACTTACCGGTTATACCAGAGCCAGATATGTAATGGACATCGTCAGTGAGGAGTCCGGACATTGCGTCAAAGTCACCGCTGACGTGGGTGATCAGATAGGAAAAGACGGCTTGTTTGCTCTCTTGGACACAACCTTCATTGATCTCACCTTAAAGAAAAACCGAGTGGATCAACAGCGGTTAACAAACATGATTGCTTTTCACGCCAAGGAAGTCGGTCGCTTTGAGAAACTGGTGGAGCGGGAGACCGCTGCACAGTCAAGACTAGACGAGATTCAGAATAAACTGGACCAGGCTGAATTTCAAATCAAAACGCTTAAAGTGCAGGAGTCTGAGCTCAAAGAACGGCGCAGTCGTCACTACATTAGAATTCCTCAGGGCTGGTCTATTATCCAGCGTGACGTGGAGCCGGGCGAATGGGTATCAGTGGGAAAACATCTTGGCAAGGCAGGCGACTTTCGCACTTTGCTGGTACCCTTTGCGCTGTCGCCTGAGGAATACCGCGCACTAAAAAAAACCAAAGGGTCTATAGAATTGTCATTGTCCAGCGAAGGCCAAAACACTACCTCACTTAGAGCCTCTGTGGCCCGCGTTTCCCCGGCCTTCGATCCTGAAACGCGCAAAATCAACGTGGAGCTTGCGGTCACCGAAACCCTTTCCGAAAACCGTGGTGGGCTGAGGGCAGAGCTCACTCTTGAAATGCCCGATCCTTCGGGAGCGGTGCTCATTCCTGCATCAGCAGTTGCAGAACGCTATGAAGAATTCTGGCTCACTCGAGCCAATGGCGAGAAGATCCGAGTACTATTTCTCGGTGATGGGCCGGATAACACCTATCGGGTACGTGCTTCTGATTTAAAGCCCGGAGACAAATTCAGGCTCAAGCCTTAATAAAACATTATGAAACTTTTCTTTCGCTACGTTCTACGACAGACGGTCCTGGTCAACTTACTCTTCTTGCTGGCCATGGCCGTCGGCCTGTTTTCCCTATTTGATCTCCCTGTTGAACGCTATCCAGACGTCCAGATGGGCAAAGTGCAGATAAATACCGTGCTGCCGGGTGCTTCTCCCGAAGAGATTGAATCCCTCATTACCGACGAAATCGAAGAGGCCCTGGACGACCTGGAGTCTGTGGAGTTTATCCGGTCTACGTCCTACCGGGAACGATCGGTGATTATGGTGAAATTCATCGACGACACAGACTATGACAGGCTTTATGAGGAACTCCGCCTCAAAGTCCTCAGTATCATGAACGAGTTGCCCGACCGCATCGACCCGCCACGTTTTACCGAGATTAGAGTCAGCGAGTGGCTTCCCGTAGCATCGATCAATCTTATCGGCGATCGTACGAATCGCGCCCTTTCGCTGATGGCAGAAGAGATGAAGCTTCATCTGCGCCAGATACCCGGTGTCAAAGAGGTGCAGTTAAATGGAGAATATATCAGAGAGTTCCACGTCTATTTGAATCCCCGGCTCCTGGACAAATACGGGGTCACGTTCGACGAGGCAGCACGGGCGCTCAACGAGGCCAACATTTCCCTGCCGGCTGGCGATTACACTGACGACGGCGGTGAATTCGTCATAGTTGTGGACGAACGCTACCGCTCCCGCCAGCAAATCGCGGAAACTATTATTCGACGAGACAGTGATGGTTCTTTCTTAACCGTTGGAAGTGTAATGTCATCCGCTCGCATGTCTTACCGGGATCCGTACGTCATCACCTCGGTCAATGGCAAAGACTGCGTCACTTTGAGGGTTATTAAAACTGAGGACGGAAACGCCCTTGACATCATGCCGGCGGTTGAAGAAATCGCGGCCCGCTTCCAGCCTCTCCTGGAAAAGGAAGAGGTGGAATTGGTAATAACCCAGGACCAACGCGTCTACATAGACGATTCCATTTCCACTCTGGGAATGAATTTGCTCGTTGGTATCGGCCTGGTTAGTGTCCTCATCTTCTTCTTCATGGGGCTGCGCAACGCAATTCTCACCATGGTGGGCATCCCGTTCTCCTTCCTGGTAACCATGATCATTATGTGGCTCCTGGACAGTTCTTTGAATGAAATAACCTTGTTTTCGTTTGTGCTGGTGAGCGGTATCATCGTTGACGATGCAATTGTGGTAGTTGAAAATATTTACCGCCACCTGCAAGAAGGTGAACCCCTCGAGGAGGCTGTAGTCAATGGGGTTTCAGAGGTTGCAGCTCCTGTGATTGCTGCGACTTCCACCACCGTGGCAGCCTTCCTGCCCATGCTTATCATGTCAGGATCCACGGGAGAATTCTTTGCCCAGATCCCTATCGCAGTTGCCGCCGCCATTGTCGCCTCGCTCTTTGAATGCCTCATCATTCTGCCGTCCCATTTCATGGATTGGCCTGGGTGGCGGACCGCCGCGGAAGAGGCTGTTAAGCCCAAGCAAGCAAGCAAAGAACGCTGGGTCATGTCCCAACTCTTGAAAGGAACGAACAAGCTCGTCGACTACAGCTTCCGTCACCGCTTCAAGAGCCTTGCCCTGGTGGCGGTGGCCTTTGTCGCCTCAGTATTCATCTTGGGTGTTTCAATATCGGGGAAAATTCCTCTGATCAAGATCAAATTCTTCCCTGATGAGTACACCTATTACTACATTGAACTGGAAGGTCCGGTGGCAACGCCCATAGAAACCACAAACCGAAAACTCAAAGAAATCACAGACTATATTTTGCCCGGCAGGCCCGGCCAACTACGATCCGCCACCGGGAATGCCGGATTCTATGTCAACGAGGACTACCAGCCGGTCTTTGGCAGCAATCTTGGTTATGTCTATGTGGAAATGCCCAGGAAAAATGAGCAGAATTTCCCTGAAAATCACAAGAACGATCCCATAATTCACCTAGACTACGTGCGAAAGCAGCTTGCTCGCTTTCAACAAGACGGCTGGACCGTCCGGGTGAGACCCGAAAAGAGCGGACCGCCCACTGGCAAGGACATTAACGTGCGCGTAGTCGGTCCTGATCCTGAAATGGTGAGAAACCTATCAAAAGAGGTCTATGGTTTTCTGAGCAGCAATGATAAGATCTCACCCCATCTGATCGACCTGAGCGACAATCTGGGGAGGCCGAACCGCGTCTACAGGTTCCGGGTGAATAAAGAGCGGGCAGCTGAATACGGGCTCACACCCCTTGACGTCTCTCGGCTTGCTGCTTCTGTACTCGACGGTCGCTTCGTGGGCGATTTCCGCACCCACGACGAGGATATTGACCTCAAACTCAAGATAGATCAAGAATATCTCGATGCCCCTGAAGCAGCTCTATCCATACCTATACTGCAACACCCGTCAGGACCAGTGCGGTTGGGAGACCTGAGTGATACAGAATCATATATTGAACCAAACAAACTAGACCGTTATCAGACCAATCGTGCCATTACTCTGACCGCCAACATTAGACCCGGAGCTCCCACCTCAACACCCGCGGTGATCAATAACATCCGTTCTTTCTATCAGGAAATAAAAGAAAAATATCCAGGTGCTGAGATAAGTTTCTCGGGTGAGTTCGAATCCACCCGGCGCTCCTATACTTCTCTGGCCTACGCTTTCTCCATTGCCTTGCTTATAATGTATCTGATCCTGGCAACCCAATTCCGCTCATACCTTCAACCTCTTATTATCATATCTGCCGTCGTCTTCTCTCTGATCGGCGTTGTCTTCGGGAAATTAGTGACGCAGGGCCTCTTCACCGTAAACAGCTTCATAGCTGTCGTGGGCGTCACCGGCGTGGTGGTGAACGACTCTCTGGTACTCATAGATTTCATTAACAGGGCCTACCGCAGCGGTATGTCTCGCCGGGAAGCCATTACGCATGGTATCCGCATCCGGCTGCGACCCATCTTGCTCACCACGCTCACCACTTCTTTAGGCCTTGCCCCAATGGCTCTCGGTATTCCCAGCTATTCAGTGGTCTGGGGCACCATGGCCTCCACCTTTGTGACCGGTCTCTGCACCGCCACCTTCCTCACTCTTTTCATCGTACCTATGGAGTGGGATCTCCTTATGGGGCTAAAACTTAGGTGGGAAAGCTGGCGGCAAGGACGGGCGTTGGGCTTTCAACAATAGTCAATATAAAATCCGGGCCCAAACGACCCGGCTTCGGGCTGCCCCCTGAGGAGACTTCAATAGTCTTTCCCTCTTGCGGTAGTCTGCTGGAGTGATGGAGTGGTGGAGTAATGGAGTAATGAAAGGAATCATTCAAGTTGAGATTCGGGCTTTCGTTTTTTCCAACACTCCAATACTCCAATACTCCAGTACTTCAAAACAGCTCAGTGCAAGTGCCTATCAATTGGTCTAGGTGAACATTAATATGTGCAATGGAGCCGGCTATGACCGGTGCAATCCGAGCGTACATCCCCGAGATGTCGATCAACTTCATTGCTACGTATGTGGGCATAAAATTTGCATCTTTTTTGATTTTCCTACACGGCGCATCTGACCGGTACAGTCAACGCATTACCCATACAAGGCACCAAGGGAAGACGGCAAGCTCATGACCAGTATTGACGAACGGAGAAGACACGTTCGGATTAATCGTCAATTTATCACCCAGATATTTACCCCTAGAAATGAGCATGAAACCCAAGGCGTAACAGAGAATATCAGCCAGGGAGGGGCATATATTAAAGTCGAAGACTGGCGTGCCTTCCAGACCGGGGAGCAAACAGTCATCACCTTTTTTCTCCCACCCAGCTTTACTGATAGAGACAAAACCATTGGCCTCCGGGGTGAGGCCGAGGTCAAAAGGGTTGACCAGCAAAACGAAGGAATTGCTTTAGAATTCAGTAGATATTTTCAAGAATTCGAAAAAATCGACCATGTTGAAAGAGCAGGAACATCCAGGTACAACAAAATCTCATATTACCTCCAGACCGCGTCTTCCCTTGAGTTCGCCGATTTTATTCGAGCAAATCCGCATGGCTTTCTACTTGAGAAATCACTGAATGTATTGAACAACAAGGTAGTTTTTCAGTTCAGCACGGTGTCATTGGATGATGACTACGCAATGCAACCCATCACACGTGAGTTCTCAGTTGCCAGCGTCCTCGAGTCGAAAGTTATAGAAGTAAAGAGAAGGAGATCTGACAAGAAAAGAAATACCATCACCATCGGACGTGCCTCAACGAACGACATCGTTCTCCACAACAGTACAGTATCGAAAGCGCATGCATATCTATACATACATCCATCGAAAGAAGCCTGTTATCTAGTGGATTGTGATTCCCAAAACGGTACTTTACTAAATGGCCAGGCTCTCAAGCCTTTTGAGCGGTATAAACTGATTGATTGTGATGAAATCTTTTTTGGACCGCAAACCAAAATAGTTTACTTCTCTTCAATTGCCTTCGCCGATTTCATTAACCAATTGAGAGCCACACAGTCCGTGTAAAGCCCCAATAAAGTGCCTAAGCCACGATCCCGGGCCCCGTCGAGATACAAAGTAAGCACCAATCAACTGCCATTAGATAGCAGCCGCCGCCCAAAAATTCGTGTCTGTTCTCTGCTTGATTTCCTCTCGCAGACAAACTAAATTGAAGCTCAAAAGTAAAGAATCCGGCTCTGGGCTGCCCCCTTGACGCAAAGCGCTAAGCGCAGAGCGCAAAGCGTGAGGTAAACAGTAAACGGTGAACGGCAAACTGATCATGCGCTGGCTCCGCGACTGTTCACCGTTTACCATTTACCGTCCACTCTTTTTTTCGCTATGCGCCATGCGCTACTTGTCCTGAGCTCGTCGAAGGATGCGCTCTGCGATCTGACCTGGCCTTAAGGGCCAGGTTTTTGATGTTACATAAAAGGCTTTCAGGAAAGACACCTGATGAACCAAGACAATGTCCATCGTTTGACATACGAAGACAAGGAAATATATCTCATCGGCACAGCCCATGTGTCGAGTGAAAGTGCTGATCTTGTTGATAAGGTTATCAATGAAGAGCAACCAGATACTGTCTGCGTCGAACTCTGTAATTCCAGATATCAATCCTTAACCCAGAAAAAGAAATGGCAGGATACCAATCTTTTCAAGGTAATTAAGGAGAAGAAAGCCTTTCTCCTGCTGTCAAATCTCATGCTCGCATATTTCCAGAAAAAGATCGGTCAGAAACTGGGGAGCAAACCCGGAGAAGAAATGATGCGAGCCATCCAGGCGGCAGAGGAAGTAGGGGCCAGTATACATCTCACCGATAGAGACATTCGAACTACCCTGTCAAGAACCTGGCGGTTGATGGGGCTGTGGACAAAAATAAAACTGCTCGCTCAGTTCATCACTTCGGCAGGGGAGCTGGATGACATAACCCAGGAAGATATCGAGAAAATGAAAAAAAAGGATGTCCTTGAAACCCTGCTCTCAGAGATAGGAGAAGAACTTCCGGATATGAAACACATCCTCATCGATGAAAGAGACCAGTACCTCACCCATAAAATCAGGACCGCTCCTGGCAAAAAGATTGTGGCAGTAGTCGGGGCAGGGCATGTCCCCGGTATACAACACTACTGGAATCTACCGGTGGATATGGAGGCGCTCGAGCAAATTCCTCCCAAGAGCCAGTGGGCCACTCTAATCAAATGGATTATACCAATCTTCATAGTGGGGCTGTTTATTCTTGGCTTTTTCACAGCAGGAACTACCACAGCCGGTCATATGATTAAATGGTGGGTACTGGCAAATGGCGTTTTGGCAGGTCTTGGTGCCGCCATCGCCTTTGGCCATCCTCTGACGGTCCTCTCAGCTATTGTCGCTTCCCCACTTACTTCACTTAATCCTATGATCGCAGCGGGATGGGTTTCAGGACTCGTGGAGGCTTTTATAGGCAGTCCAAAAGTAAGGGACTTCGAAAGATTGCCTGACGACATCTCGTCGCTGAAAGGATTTTGGAGAAATAAGATAACGAGAATATTATTGGTTGTCGTCTTTACGAATATAGGAAGTTCATTGGGAACATTCGTGGCCATTCCCTTGATGGTAAGGGTCTTCGCTTAGAGCATGGCGCATAAATCACAGGGAAAAAGTAAACGACGCGGGGAGGCGGAGACACGGCGAGGAGGGCAGAGAGCTTATTGTTCCGCCTAAGGCAGATCTGCGGTCCGTTGTACGTTAAAAGAAAGGTATAGAGCAATAAGAATTAACTTACTCCTCTAGTATTGTCTACTGGCTACTGAATGCTTTGTTTGCTTTTCCTGACACCTGATCCGCCGGCGGCGGAACACCTGAAACCTCTCATTTCGCAATCCGCAATCCGAAATCCGCAATCTCCCTATTATCCTCCTGAGTCCATTTCCTGCCTGGTGGTCAGATCAACATTTACGGCGCCAATAGAAACGACAGTAGCGGCTCGCCATTCCTCGGGTGGTTTTTTTGCCGCCACTTGATCAAAGTTCAGCGGCAACTGAAGTGAGTTACTGCGATTTCCTCGTCGATCACGCACAAACAGCTTGGCTTGAAATTGCTCCCAGACCAGATCTCCATCTGCCGGAGTCTTCAGGAAAACGTAGCCCACAAGCTCTGGGCAAGGATGCTTCCTTATAGGTGTGAAACTGACTGGATACGAGCCCCCTCCGGTCTGCCACAGGTCGGTAATCACGTAAGTCATGTCGCAATCCACATCCCTGGCTCTCAAATATACCTTCCAGGTTTCACCAGGACGAACCACCTCATCGGCATATGAGGCAAGGATTTGCGGCGGTGATCCTTCAGTTCTCGGCACCGGTCCCTGATCCTCCCACTTTAATCCACAGCTAATCAGGAGTATACTTGCCAGTATTATCAGAAGAGCTTTTTTCATCATTGCTGCAGCCTCATCTAATGTGCGGGAAAGAGTTTAACCATATTCCCTAGAGAACACAAGCCTGCCTTTCCCTAGCCACCTCATACTCTGTGCATGACACCACTTTAAAAACACCTTTATTACCCAAACTATCTTTTTCTAACTTTAACTAAAACTCCCACATCACCGGATTATCATCCAAGTGGTCGGTGACAGTCCGGCCGATACGGTCTATTTCTTTCAGGTCTTCAGGAAGGAGCTGAATATTCGCCGCTTTGGCGTTGTCCAACACTTGCTCTGCGTTGCGGGCCCCAGCGATGGCGCAGGTCTGCGGCTGAGCAATGAGCCAGGCGAGCGCCAGTTGCGCCAGACTTATCCCATATCGTCCGGCAATTGGGCGGAGATTCTCCAAGGCGTGCTGCACTCGTTGGTAGTTATCGGCTTGAAAGAGCCTGTTTCTCGCTCTGTGATCTCCTTTGGCAAATTCGTGATCCGGTCCGAATTTTCCCGTAAGTAGTCCCTGGGCGAGAGACGAGTAAGCCAAAACAGTAATTTTGTTATCTATACAGTAGTCCAGTGCGTCTTTTTCCAAATATCTCCAGAACAAAGAGTAGGGCGGTTGCAGACTGTCTATACGGCCATGACCAGATGCTTCTTCCAGCTCCTGTCTGGAGAAGTTGGACACACCAATAGCGCGAATTTTACCCTGCTGCTTGAGCTCATTCAAAGCCCGCATGGTCTCTTCTATGGGAACAAGTTCGGTGCCCCATGAACCAGCAGGCCAGTGGATCTGATAGAGGTCCAAATAGTCCGTTTTGAGGTTCTTCAAGGAGCCATGGCATGCCTCTATGACCTGCTCGTACCTGAGGTGGTTGGAAAAGACCTTGGTGGCATAAACTACCTTATCCCGAACGTCAGCAAGCGCTTCACCAATGATTCGCTCAGAATGACCATTTCCATAATACTCAGCGGTATCGATGGTGGTCATGCCTGCCTCAAATGCAGACCGTAAGGCCTTGACGGTCTCTGAATCATCAATGCCTACCCACATGTCTTTGCCAGCCTGCCAGGTTCCCATAATGATGGGGGTGATTTTCACTTCAGACCTACCAAGAGAGCGTAATTCCATAGCTGCCTCCTAAAATAAATGGTATTGTCCAGGTAAATGAGGTGTGAAACATTTAGACAGAAAAACAAGCCAGACAACCACGATTTATCGACGTAACCATTGAGAATTTCCGATCCAGTACACCATTATACCAGTGAGCCAACAGTTCGACACGTGTCCGTGAATGAAAATTTCAGGGTAGAGTCTTATTCAAGAGCAGTCAACTGAGAAAGTGGGGAGAATAGCGCTATGGATTTCAATTCTCAAAGGGTGCTAGGCCGGACCGGGCTCAAGGTAGGCCGCTTGGGAGTGGGGTCAAGCTATGGTGCGCCGGCTGAAGCTTTTGAGGAAGCCTTTGAGCGAGGCTGCAACTATTTCTATTGGGGCTCTATGCGCAGAACTGGCATGAGTCAAGCCATAAAAAACATTTGCCGAAAAGGGAAACGTGACCAATTGATTGTGGTAATTCAGAGCTATTCACGTTCCGCTTTCCTCCTCGAAGCCTTCTACCGCCGAGCACTGAAGCTTTTGGCACTGGATCATGCCGACATCCTGCTCTTGGGATGGTACAAGAAAAAGCCTCCACAGAGAATTCTCAAGAAGGTTAAGGCTATGAAAAAGAGCGGCATGTTTCGATTCTTAGCTCTATCCAGTCACAACCGACGACTCTTCCCAAAGCTGGCCAAAGAAGACATCTTTGACATCTTTCACGTTCGCTACAGTGCCGCACACCGTGGAGCGGAATCGCAGACGTTCCCCTACCTGGAAGGGAAAAACAGGCCAGGTATAGTCAGTTACACTGCAACGAGATGGGGTCAACTGCTGCAAAAGAAAAACATGCCACCTGGTGAAACTGCGCCCGCTGCTAGTGACTGCTACCGATTTGTATTGTCACATCCAGCAGTAGATGTCTGCATGACCGGGCCCAAAAACCTGCAACAAATGCGACAGGCTCTCAAGATCCTTGATCTCGGTCCATTGGGAGATGTTGAACTAAAGCGAATGCGAAAAATCGGCGATCACATAAGGGGATAGATCCCAAAGAAAAGACAGCTGGCAGCGGACAGCTTGCAGCAGACAGCTAAAAAGTTTTAACGCCAATCAAAAGCTGCTGCTTGCTAAAAGCCCCGTCTCGCCGTTTCTCCCCGTCCCCGCGTCATCACTTTGTGCCTAGTGCCTACTTCCTAGTTCTCAGCGGTTACCAGTTTTCACCAAGAATTTCAAAATAGGCCTGCGGACTGATACAGGCGGGGCATACTTCCGGCGCTTCGCTTGATTCGTGCAGATAGCCACAGTTAAGACAACGCCAGACGACAAGCTCTTCTCTTCTAAAGATTCGTTTTTCTTTGATATTGGCGGCCAAATCCAGATAGCGCTTTTCGTGCTGCCTTTCCGCCACACTAACCGCTTCTAAGACTTCAGCCACGCGGATGAAACCCTCTTCTCGGGCAACATCAGCGAATCCTGGATACATTTCGGTGTGCTCGTACCTCTCGCCAGCTGCTGCCGCCAAAAGGTTCTCATAGGTACTACCGATAACCCCGGCCGGAAAGCCCCACTTGATTTCCACCTCACCGCCGTTGAGAAATTTGAAGAACCTCTTAGCATGCTCCCTTTCATGGTTGGCTGTCTCTGCGAAGATATCTGCGATCTGTATGTATCCGTCCTGCCTCGCTTGCTCAGCGAAGTAGGTGTAACGGTTTCTCGCCTGGGATTCCCCGGCAAAGGCTGTAAGCAGATTTCTTTCTGTTTGACTACCTTTGAACGTGCCCACGTTGCCTCACTCCTTCTATGAAAAAATCGTTTAATAAAGCCGTGGCAGCCCCTCTTATTCTTCCACGATAATGGCTTTTGGTGCACATTCATCCGCAGCTTTTCGCACTAGGTCTTCCAGATGTGAAGGAACCTCGTCCACTAGGACTTTCGATATCATCTGATCTTCATCATATTGAAAGACCTCCGGACACACCTTGTTACAATTCCTGTCTCCCATGCACAAATCATAGTCAATGCTTACCTTCATGGATTCCTCCTTGTCTAAAATTCATTTCATCTGTTTGTGAGATGTGGCTCTTAATTCTAACAATAGTTACAGCCAAATTCCAGAAATCAGGTGTCAGTCTTCAGGTTTCAGCTTCTACGGTTATATTTTCTGACACCTGACACCTGAAATCTCCACAAAAGCTAGCAATCTTTACCGGCAAAGCCATTGAACTCTGCCCTCCAAGGCGGAGATCCGCGAATGGCCTGAGAAACAGGTTTTCTATGACAACATAAAATATGGGTGGGAATTAGGAGTTCAGACTGGTGTGAAGAAACTCCAACACACGAGCGAATACTCGTTCGGATACATCGCCTCGAAGGATGCCATGACGGTGGGAGTTGAACATAATTAGCTCTTTATCTTGGGAACCGAGCCCCTCATATATGCGTTTGCTGCCTTCGGGGTGTACCACCGGATCATCAGATGATTGTATGAGTAAGGCCGGTACGTTTACTCGATCCAAACGTCTTGAGAGCTCATCCGTAAGCTCCATCAATTCCTTTACCCCGCTAATAGGATTGCGAAGATAATTGATATGGGGATTTTCAGGCTCGTTGGGCACAAAATGCCTGCGGCCATCGTCTTTAACCAGCTTGTCCGCCAGCTTATTCCAGAGAACCACAGCCGGAGCCAGTCTGGCCGACCGTCTCCTGAGCCGCATGGCGCAGTTGATAGCGAAAACCGCTCTTACGTTGTATAGCATGTTTGTCGTAGCAAGCAGGGCTAGGGCAGCTCCCACACTAAATCCTCCCAGAACAACATCCTCGCAGCTATTTGCCAAGACCAGGTAGCCACGCTCCACCGACTGCAGCCAATCCTCCCAGGTTCTGAAGGCCAGATCTTCGGGGCTGGTTCCATGGCCACGCAGGCGAGGAGTAAAAACGGTGTAACCGTGTTGATGCAGGTAGGTAGCAAGCGGCCTTACCTCCTCCGGAGCTGCCATATAACCATGCACAAGCAATACTCCGACTTTGGGACGAAATCTGCGGTAAAAGGTGGGAGCACCGATGTGTTTGGGTTTTGATTCGTCTTGACGATAATAATCCTTGTAATCGTTAGTGAACTCCTGCTTCGCTATGCGAAGAAACTTTCGTCGTAAACGCCAGCGCAGCAAC
>JASFGC010000013.1:0-23355 GCA_050123975.1 Syntrophobacterales bacterium
CGGTATCGGTTGCATTGCCGATAACCTGGGCTGCAACCTTGTAGGGCTGATTGACATTGGCCACCACGTAAGCGCTTCCCTCACCCACTTCGGCCGCTTCCCGATAGACGCCGCCCTCTGCTACATAAAATCTCTGTTTGCGCACCAACTCGTTGGTGCCGATTTTCAGATCCAGAGTGGTGCTTCTGGTGAGGGTGATCCCGAGAATGGTGAGCACCACCAGGACCAGCAGGGCCACAACTGTTATGGAACCTTGTTCCTCTGTATATACGTTCATTATTCCTCCAAAATTCATCTCTACCCTATGCTCCATGCTCCTGCGCAGAGCGCAGAGCGCCAAGCGCAGAGCGTAAATCTATTTGAATATGAAAAATCCTTGAGATCATGATTGCATCCATTCAGCTATTATTTCCAAAATCATTTAATGCGCCTGCTGTCCTACGCTATGCGCTATGCGTCTTTACGACGCCAGAGACTTCACAAACCTAAGAGTCCTGGTGTAGGTTCTGCCTTTGCGCTTCCACTGCACCATCAGCACCACCTCTTTGTACGGGGTCGGGGGAACTCCTGTGGCGTTATTTTTAATGTTGTAGATGAGATTGTACAAAGAGGGATCATCCAGGCAATTCCCTCCCGGCACCACAGTCGTGCCGGTATAATCCACGCAGTCCTGGTAATCGGTGCTTGCCGTTGAAAAAAGGTCACCGTTGTTGCCAGGGGTATCACTCAAACGCCCGTCACTGTAGTCCATATTGATGATCCGCTCCATTTCTCTTTGAGCCAGGTTCAGGGCGATGGTACCCTCATCACTCTTGTCACTCCCCTGAATTGCCGTGATTTGCATCTGGGCCACCGCCAGCAACCCCACTGCCAGAATGCTTACACCCACCAAGACCTCCAGGATAGTGTATCCCGACTCCTTGTTGTTTCCTCTTTTTCTGGATGAAAATTTCATGAGCTCCATTCCCTTCAGCCCTGAGGTGGCTGCCCTTATAAAACGTCCATGCCCAGGTTTCTCACCTTGACGGTGGACGACAGCGTGCGCTGCTTGTTGCCAAGTTTTGGTGAGACCAGAATCTCTCCTGCCAGGCTCACCGTCACCCTTCTCACGTCTCTTTCGTCCCAGGGTTTGTTGTCTGACTTGTCTCCTGGGCCGGGAGCGCTTTCTGCGGTTACTAAGACCTCCTCCTCTCCTACAACTTCGTCAACCACCCAGTAACTTAAACCGAAATCTTTTATGTGCTCAGCCACCACCTCGCCCGAGCGCCACAACCTGTCGTTGCCGTCTCGGGTGTAGGTGATAATCTCCACCGGGGCAATGAGGTCACTTTGCTCCGGGGTGGCGCCGGCGAAGTAGGATTCCACGAATCTGGTATCATTGACGGAGTCGGCAGCCGGCAGAACGGTGAGGATGCCCCCACCAACTGCGGTTACCTCGAAAAACTCGGCCCGGCTCAGGTCTGACTTGATCAGGACCCCGTAAGGATTTGTAGCGGCATCGAACCCAAGGTCGCTGTTATCTACGGTAATGGTTTTGGCCGGGTCTCCTGAGTTGGCAAATTCTCCAGCGACCAGAGGTCTCATGGCCTCAGCGTCTACCTTGATTATTATTATGCTGTTGCCAGTTCCCAGCAGGATAGGCCGGATCGACTCGTCGGCAGCATCACCGTCCCAATCCATGGTAATCGCTCGCTGCTCATAGCAGCTGTAGTGGCCTGCCATCTGGATGTCATTGGTCAATAGGGTCATTGCTCCCCGGAGGTTTTGCTGTAAGAGAGCCACTCTCTCTTGGACGAGAAAAGAATCCTGCTGCCGGTAGAACATGGTGTATATTGCCCCCATGACAACGCCCACAACGGCGATATAGACGAGCAACTCCACCAGGGTAACTCCCCGCTCACCGATGGTTGATTTGAGAGTGAATTTCGTCATGATAGATCCTTTAGCTATTGCCACGCGCCACTACCCCAACTTGAGATCCTCAATACGCCGCTCATGAGCGTACCCACGGCGTAGGCCCTATTGGGGTTCTGCAGGTAAACAGACCCCGAATTGCACATGCCGCGGCTGTCGAACACCACGGCATTGTTAGTAAAGCTGACTGAATCAGCGGGAAAAGCGCCACCCCCGTCATCGAAATTAACGGTGGCATTCCCTTTGCCAAAAACGATGTTTTTGCCGAAACCGGATAGATTTATGGTGCGCACCACATCGTCGTCATTTCCCGTGCCAAAGACACCGTCTGCACCGGGGCCGCTCGCCAGGCTAAATCTGTCATTGCCGGGATCGAAAACCACCGCATAGGGGCTGTCCAGGCGAACAGCCTCGGTTTTGGCATATTGTATGTTGGAAAAGATATCCATAGCTGCATTTCTCAAATAGTAGTTGGGTAGCCAGACTGTGGCGGCTGGAACTGTGATAGCAGCCAAAAGAACAAGGATAGCTAGAACCACGACCAGCTCCACCACGGTGAATCCCAACTCTCTTCCAGTAGTTGTCATTTCATCAGCCCGATGTTGCTTTTTTCTCATCATGTTCAACAAACCATCTTCCATTGGAATTGACCTCTATGATTACTCCTGAGCTGCCTCTGCAACATCACACCCGCCAAAACTAGGCGCCTGGTTTATAGCTCAGGGTGATTTGCTGGATGCTCTTCTCCCCCTCTGAATCCTCCGCTACCACCTGAAAAACGTAGGTCACCCCGTCTTTTGGCATATCGGGTTTCCACTGGATCAGCCCAGTGGCAGGGTCAATCCTCAGAGCCGCCGGCGTCTCACCCGTGAGGGAGAATTTCACAGGGTCGCCGTCAACGTCCACTGTCTTTACTGCATAGCGAAAAGTGCCATCTTCCAAGTGTGCTGGCGGGTTAGAGACGATCTCCGGCGGGCTGTTGCCGACAACCACTGGAGCAGATCTAAGGGGCATGCCAAATTCCTCGCCATCATACGGAGTGATAGCAACCTGCACCCGGTCGCCTCGTTGAAAATGGCTGTTCGCCAGGAATTGCTCTTCCTCACCTACAATGGGCTCACCATTGGCCATCCACTGGTAAACAAAGTCGACCTGATCATTGTCCAGGTCATATGCAGCACCAGATGCCTTAAGTGTCTCATTTGATTGTGGACTGCTCGGTTCTATACCGGCAAAAGTGGCCACCGGCGGGGTATTGCCTATGACAACTATATCGGAGGTCTTCTCGTCTCTATTGTCTCCCGAATGCTTGATTCGAACGGTTACACTAATGAAATCTCCTTTGTGCAGATGTTCTTTGCCCAGCATCGGCCGGATGGCCCCAGGGATGGGCTCCCCGTTTTTCAACCACTGGTAATCTATCCATTCAGGCTCTCCTCCCCTTAATAGGACATCCGCCTTGAGAGGGATATCAGTGCGGGGGTTCTCGGGCACAATGCGAAGATCTTGAATCTGGATGACCGCGAAACCGCGAGACTTGGCTCTGGGGCTCTTTTCGGCACCTCCAGGCTGCTGGTTGCAACCGATCAGCATCATGATCATTAATAACAGCATACTTCTGTACAGCATCTCTCACCTCTTCGTTGCTTACCAGCTACAGCAAGAAAAGTGCCACATCAGATCTCAATATGAGGCTCGATGAGATATGTTGGGGTATTCTGCCTATTTTTCTTATAATATCAGCATAATAGTTGATCTTTTTGTGCTGTGCTCTCTGGCGAAAATCGCTAAAACAGTACCCAACGTGGCATCATTTTCTATTAAAAATCTTTATACCCTTATACGGTGATAAACTTTTTTTATACTTGGCGGCTTAATGCCTGAAAAAAGGCAAGATTTGCTTTGTTTTAGGGGGAGGGAGACAGGGTTTCTGTAAATGGGGGCAAACTAAAAAATCCCCCCAACCCCCCTTTAGCAAAGGGGGGCTCTTGTGCTCATTATAAGGTCATCATAAGTCCCCCTTTTTTAAAGGGGGATTTAGGGGGATTTTGAGACAGTCAGGCAACCTCCTCAAGCCTCCCACTAGAGCCTGCGTCGCCATTCGTCATCCCGGCAAAGTTCCACAAAGCGGGACGCGAGCCGGGATCCAGTAAGAGTCTAATTACATAAAACTTTCACTAGATTCCGGATATCCGCCACCGGCGGATTCCGGAATGACGGGGAACGGGGAGTGGATAAAGAGGAGCCATAATAGATTGCAGATTGTAGATTTCAGATTTTAGATTGAAACAATCTGCAATTCCATCTCTCCATCAAAGTCCCCCTTTTTTAAAGGGGGATTTAAGGGGATTTTATCTTTGCAGAGCAAGCCATTGTGCGCATGAGAGCAGAGCGCAGAGCGCATAGCGAAAAAGAATTGCTCTCGACGCTGTGCGCTCTGCGCTTGGCGCCATGCGTTTTTTATTATTTCTTTAACCGGATGGTCAGGGGGATGCGTAGTTCCTGAGATTGAGCGCTGTCTGTCCTAATTGTCAGGGTGTCCTGGAATTGGACCCTGCCTCCAGGCAGTTTATCCAGTAGGGCCACAACTTCCAGTTTATGTCTGGTGGCAGCCTTGTCATTCCGTCCCAGGGAACGCACCTGAAAATATGCCTTGTTATAGTTCACTTCCAGAATCCGAAAGTTCCTGTTTCGGGTGTTCAGGATGGTAAGCACCCGCTTGCTTTCCTTGCTCTTGGACCCTCTCTGAAATCCTTGTTGGAAGGCTATGGTATTGGGCCAGGCCTCCAGTTCGGGCCTGATCCGGATATAAACCGACAGCTTCACCACCTTTTTCTTTGGATGATTGGTGTGGAGGGTGATGAAGCCTCTGTTGTTCTTCCGGTCAGTGGCTTTGCTGACCACCTCCAACTCGTATTGGTGGGAGTTGTCTTTGCGCTTTAGTTTATAATCGATGACTGATCCCAAATTGCTCTGAACGTTGGTGATCTCCAGCGGTTGGTCATCAATGGGACGAATTTTGATCTTACGTCGAATGTCATCCCCTACAATGCCGCGGAGCAAAATCTTGGTTCCGGGTTCGACGACAATGTAGTTGCGGACGTTCATGGCAAGATAGATCTTGCTTTTTCGCTGCCTGGGATCATTGCTGGTCACCTGTGCACTCTTGGTGAGTTTGCCTCGTAAGCCATTGGTATTTACCTGCAAAGTGACCTTTCCCACGCCACCTGGCGGGATGGTCCGGTCGTAGCGGACCACCGAGCAGCCTCAGCCTGGTTTGACGCTGAGGATTCGAAGTACTTCATCCCCCGTGTTTTTTACTTGGTAGGTGTGGGATACGACCTCCCCTTCCCAGTGGGTGCCTGCATCATGGCGGGGAGACGGGATCTCCAGAATTGGCCTGGCTGCGGAGGAATCTGCCTGAGAGACGATTGGGTATATTACCAAGACAAGACCAACAAAGACCATTATTGGTAATCTTAGGTTATCTACCACCCTCATTATCTTCCTATCTCTGTCTGACAAAATTGAAAAAGACTTTTCCCTGACGCTATGCGCTATGCTCTTTGCGCTCTGCGATCTATTCAAGGAGCATTCTTCAGGGTTATCCTTTGGACGCTTTTGCTACCTTCTGGATCCACCACCACCACTTCATATTCGTATGTTATTGGTTCTGCTGGGATTACAACCTGCCACTCCACCACCCCGGTCTGGGAATCGATCACCATACCTTTGGGCGGTTCACCCTGCAGAGAGTAGCTCAGGGTGTCACCATCCATATCTTCTGCCTTTATCTCATAACGATACGTGGTTCCTTCCTCCAACTCCGCCGGGGGCTTGGAGACGATCATTGGCGGGCTGTTTTGAATGGTCACCTCAATGGAGGTGTTGGGCTGTCCCCAATCAGTACCATCGAAGGCGGTGGCAGCCACTTGTACTTCATCGCCTCTGCGAAAGAAGCGGTTAGACAGAGTTGGACCTTCCGGACCCACTACGGTCTCACCATTCACTATCCACTCGTAACCGAAGGTCATCGGGTCGTTATCCAGATCTTTCCCACTGGCCACTGCTTTGAGCTCAGCGGTGGAAGTGGGAGGAGCCGGTCCGATGGCTACCCACTCAACAGCCGGAGGCGTATTGCCAATCATAATAACGTCAGAGGTGACCGGATTTCTCTCACTTCCGGGTTGAATTACCCAGACTTGAAGCGAGATGAAATCTCCCCGGTTGAAATGTTTTTTGGAAAGAGTATTCTGAATAGCCCCGGGAATGGGCTCATCATTTTTCAGCCACTGGTAGCCGAGTCGTGCTTCCTGATTTCCCCGGACTTCCACCGTCGCCTTCAGATTTGTAAAACTTGTGGGCTTTGCCGGTTCAATCCAAATAGATCTGACCCTGGCTGTTTCTTCAGCCCCATATCCGGATTCTGCAGCCCCCTGCCTGTCGCTAGCGGATTGACCGCAAGAAAAAAATCCCAGTGCCAAAAAAAAGATAATCGCTCTGCGGAACATCTCCTACCTCGTAAGTATCACAAAAAAGGGCTCAAGGCTCAGGGCACAGGGTACAAGGTAAAAGCAATAAAAGAAAACTTATTCTCTCCTTATGCCTTGCGCCTTGCACCTTGCGCCTTAAACATCTTCTACTGGCAAGGCCATTCAAATTTTGGAGGTTTCTCCTTACAAAGAATCTATTGTACACATTTACCATCTGGGTGCCAGAGAAAAACCACTTTTCTAGCCGGAAGAGGAATCCAACTCATATGCCTTTATCTTATAGAGCAGGGCGGGATGGCTGATTTCCAGGATTTTTGCAGCCTGAGTGCGGTTGCCACCGGTCTTTTCCAGGGCCCTGCGAATGAGTGTCCTTTCCAGTTTCCGGCTCGCTTCTTTGATTGAAAGGTTTTCCTCATTTGCCAGATATTCCTCGGGTTCTGCTTTCGGTTGCAAATGAGGCGGAAGATCTTCCAACTCGATAGTACGGCCGCCGGCCATGACCATGGCCCGTTCGATGAAGTTCTCCAGTTCCCGCACGTTCCCCGGCCAATCGTAACGCTGGAAGGCACTGGCGGCAGCGGGACTGACTTCATCCACCTCTGAATGCAAACGCTTGCTGATTTTCTCTATGAAATGCTGAGTGAGCAAGGGTATATCCTCAGAACGTTTGCGCAGGGGCGGCACCACAACATGGAGAACATTGATGCGGTAGTAAAGGTCATCCCGAAAACGGCCATTCTTCACCTCTTCAGCGAGGTCTTTGGTGGTGGCCGCCAGAACCCTGATATCTATGTTGATGGATTGGGTATCTCCTACCCGCTTTATCTCCTCCTCCTGTAAGGCTCTGAGTAGTTTTACCTGCAAGGGTCGAGGTAATTCGCCGATTTCGTCCAGAAAAATCGAGCCCCCATGAGCCTCCTGAAAAAGACCTCTCTTGTCTTTGATGGCATCGGTAAAAGATCCCTTCTTGTGACCGAAGAGTTCACTCTCCAGCAACGTTTCCGGAATTGCACCGCAATTAACGGTTACCAACGGCTTGTCCGCCCGGGAGCTGTTGTAGTGAATGGCTTTGGCGATGAGCTCCTTGCCGGTACCGCTCTCCCCGGTAATGAGGACCGAGGTTTTGTAATCAGCCACCTTCTCAATGGTGGCAAAAATCTCCTGCATGGGGGGGCTGCGGCCAATCATCTGGGCAAAGCTAAAACGCTCCCGCACGCTTTGCTGCAGCAGCCGGTTTTCCTTGCGTAACCGCTCCCGCTCTTCGGCTTTCTTGAGTGTAAGCATGATTTCATCAGGCTTGAACGGTTTGGATACATAGTCATATGCGCCACGCTTCATCGCCTCGATGGCAGTATCCAGGGTACCGTAGGCGGACATGACAATTACCGTAGACTCCAGCTGCAATTCCTGAAAATTCTCAAGAAAAGTCATGCCGTCCATGACCGGCATCTTCAAATCACAGAGAATAAGATCATAGAAATTCTCAGAGGACAGGTCGAGGCCCTGCTTGCCGTCAGCGGCATTGTCCACCTGGTAGCCCTCTTTTTCCAAGAGCACGGCGAGCATGTGTCGCATGTTTTCTTCGTCGTCAATTACGAGAATTCTTTTTTCTTCCATCGTCATATTACCTTGATCCTTACTGCTCCCTGCCTTCTGCCTGCTGAAAAAGCCTGGAAATGGCCTCAATCGTCATACCGGACGAGACGAAGTCGAGATCCGGTATCCAGTAGCCGCCTTTTTTCTAGATTCCGGACAGTCGCTTCGCGCCTTCCGGAATGACGGAATTGGCAGCTTGCACTAAAAATGTTGAGTCCTTCATCAGCCCGGCGGGACCCAGTGCTTAGTGCTTAGTCCCTAGTGCCTAGTGTTCTCCGTCTCGCCGCGTCTCCGTCTCTCCGTGTCAGTCTTTACCTGCCTGCTGCCCGCTGCCTGCTGCGTCTCCTCCTGCTCGGAAACGGGCAGCGTAATGGATACCACCGTCTCCTCTCCAGCACGACTGTTTAGCGCCATGCGTCCCCCCAGAGCCTCAATAATCTGGATACTCACCGATAGCCCCAAACCAGTACCTTTGCCCGCCTTTTTGGTGGTAAAAAAAGGATCAAAAACTTTTTCCTGGTCTTCCTGAGTGATGCCGACACCGGTATCAGCAAATTGGATTTCGATCCAGCGATTCTCAGTGGTTCCATGAATTCGCCGGAGATGGCTGAAATCTGCTGCAACCGGATCTGTGCTCCGACGTAGAGGCTTGCTGCCAGCGTCTTTTTTTACCAGACTCTCCCCGGCAAAAGATCGGGTATGAACCCTCAGTTGGCCTCCTTGAGGTCGCTCATTGGTAGCCTCCATGGCATCCGCAGCATTTACCATCAGGTTTAGGAATACCTGCTTGAGCTGATCCGCCTTGGCAAGGACCGTGTCAGATTCAGCCTTAAGCTCGAGGACAACTTCTATCTTCTGTTTCTTTAATTCATGCTCCAAAACAGCCAGGGTCTCCCGAATCAAGGGATGAATCGGGATGGTCTCCCTCTCACCAGTACCCGGGCGAGAGAAATCAAGCAGTTGCCTAATGGTCTGGTTTATGCGCTGGATCTCAGTGGACATGCGCTCAATCAGCTCCAAGCGCTCAGCCTCATCGATGTCTTCTCTTTGCAGGAGTTCCAAGTATCCCAAGACGATACCGATGGGGTTACCAATTTCGTGGGCAACGCCCGCTGCCAATCGGCCAACCGAGGCCAGCTTCTCACTGAATATAACTTCCTGCTGAGCTCTTTTCAGCTCCAGGTTTGCTTGCTCTAGGGAGATCACATGCTGGCGGAGCTCCTCTTTGTTCTCTGCCAGCCTCTGCAGCATAGCGTTGAGCGCTTGGGCCAGCTTTCCTAGCTCGTTCTGTTCACCAGCGCTGACGTCGGGTATTTTATCTCCCTCCTGGAAACCCTCGGCTGTCTGCACCAACTGCTGCACCGGCTTTACCACCAGTTTGGAAAACATATAGGTGCCGAAGGCCACCAGAATAAGAATATCCAGCACAATATAGAAAAACAGCAGTTTCCGGGATCGAGCCAGACTTTGACGCACATCAGCTAGTGGCGCCTCCAATTGAAGCGCCCCTATTACATTTCTTTTGTTATAGAGGGGTGCAGCGAGAACGATCTTTTCAGGCAGCTCCTGCCAAAACGATTTCGGCGATGGAGAGAATGACACGCTTTCAACCTTGAGCCGCATAACCCGCTGCAACCCAGCCAATTGCTTTTGATTTAACGCCTTTTTGCCGATTTTGGGATATACCAGTAGACCCCTCCGGTCTGTCACGGTGATCTCCCAGGGGGACATAGCTCCCGGTGAGCCAGTCAAAATCTCACTATTCTTACTGAGATCAATGTTATGGCCACTTGAGTTGAGCGGGGAAGTTAGTAACTGTTCCAATGAACCTTTGAGCAGTAACCCCTGCTCAATCTTTGCCTGGATCAAACCGGTCTGGTTCACCTTGAGCATGACCATGCCAATCAAGAGCATGGCTGAAGCCATTAAGAAGGTAAGGCTCAAGACCACCTTGGTTCTCAGGCTCATCTGCACGCGGTTCATTGGGATTTGTCTCTCCGCAAAATCCCCCCTAACCCCCCTTTAGAAAAGGGGGGAATTAAAGCGGATCACTTCAGCATTTCCCCCTTTTGTAAAGGGGGATACAGAGGGATTTATCTCATTTGAGTCCCTCTCGCTGCTCGTGAACAGCACAACCCATATATAATGAGGCTCTTGAAATTCAACAAAATATTGAGAACATAGTGCAATGCAAAGCCCACAACATCCCACCTAATCGTATGCAACAGGCGTGCCTATTACACATAAAGGGAGGGGCTCAAGGCGCAGGGCGCAAGGCACAGGGGAACGGCGAGACGAGAGGTCGGGCGAGACGGGCAAGACGTGAAACAAGAGTCAACAAGCGGCGGGTAGAAAGAACTAGGCACCAAGGAGTTAGTTGTCCATGGTCAGTGGTCCGTTGCAAAGGAAGCATGGGGCATGGAGCATGGGGAAAGACAGCGGGCAGCAGGCAGGAAAAGACTGACACGGAGAGACGGAGACGCGGCGAGACGGAGAACACCAGGCACTGGGCACCAGGTAGATTGCAGATCTCGGATTTATCACTTTGGGTTTTGATAAGGAGGTTTAGATAAATGCTCAATGAGAGATGAGAAATAAGCAAGGAGAAATCTTCTGCAACGGACAACGGGCCACGGACGACTGACTTTTAGTTCGTGAAAAAATGTTCTTGACTCGGTATGTTGGTGTGTTTTATATATGTTACGTGAAAAAAAGTGCTAAAGAACCTCCTCGCTAGAAGCGAAGGACTTCTTTACACTATTTTTTTTTCTTCAAACTACTGCGTCTCGCCTGAATAACCTTGGCGACTGATTTTTCCACAAAACAAGACAGCTACTTTAAATTCCGTGTGAGCTAGACCTTGTTTTTCTTCGTAATTCCAACTATCCACAGTAGAAGGTAAGCTATGGGCCCCAAAACATCCTTTAGCGGTGTCTCCCTCCCTCCGCAACAAGTCAGTAATCCGGCAATAGAGCATGCTCCCCTTCCCAAGAGGGTAGTTCTCCCCCTGGGTCAAAATGGGAATCGGGTTTGCACGCCCGTTGTCGAGGTGGGTGAGCACGTGAAGACAGGACAACTGATCGGTGAGAGCGATGATTTTCTCGTTGCACCCGTGCATTCCTCTCTCTCTGGGACAGTAACGGATATCCGACCCTGGTCTGACCAGAGTGGCAACGAAATGCTCTCAGTAATCATCGAATCCGACGGTAACGATGACTGGGAAGAAGAACTCCGTAGGGATGAACGTTTCTTGGAAAAAGAAAGAGTGCAGATTCTGCGCGACTTGAAGGCCGCCAGCGTCGTTGAAATTGGTCCTCCCTCCATGCCTCTCCACGCCAAGTTTGCCCAACCCGAACGCCCAAAAGAGTTTCTTTTCTTGGTGGGAATTCCCCTGGCTAAACCGGTGGATACCGTCATAATCAATGGCATTGACACTGAACCAGGGATGGCAGCAAAAGTTGCCGTTCTCAAAGAGAACAGCTCGGAGATTCTTGCCGGAATAAAGCTTGTTCAAAAGCTCTTGGACTCGGCACAAGTTGTCCTCGCTGCAGGTTCCAATGGTGCTCTCACCCCACCCCTGACCAGCGAACTGGCAGAGCTCGGAGTTACGGTCTTCCAAGGGAAAGACAAGTATCCCATTGGCCTCAATCCCATCCTGATCAAGAGCGTTACCGGCCGGGAGATTCCACTGCCCGACGGGAACGAGCAGGACATTGGAGTTGCTGTGGTTGATGCGGTAACTCTGGTGCACCTGGTGGAGGCCATCCGAGATTTGAAGCCCCAAGTGGACAAAGTAGTAAGCGTCTCTGGAGCAGGCATCACCGCTGTGAAGAACTATAAAGTCAGATTGGGAACACTCGTTCAAGATCTCACTGAACAACTGGCCGGGCTTCAGGGTGAACCGGTAAAAGTAATCGCCGGGGGAGCCATGACAGGTGTTGCCCTTTCCAGTATGGATATCCCGGTTACCAAAGAGACTGATGCCCTTATTTTCCAAACGGCCAGCGAGGCAAAAAGTTTCTCACAAGAGGCCTGCATCAACTGCGGGCTGTGCGTCCGTCATTGCCCTTCCCGCCTGCTTCCCAACGAACTCTCCAAATATTGTGAGTTTTCAATGTTCGAGGAAGCGGAAGATAATTTTCTGTTTCACTGCATTGAGTGTGGCATTTGTGCCTATGTTTGCCCTGAAAAAAGACCCATGTTGCACCTAATGCGCTATGGGAAACGTGAGCTCAGCCAAGCCTAAAGAGGTCGACCACATGGATAAAGCAATTTCGTTGGACAAGCCAATGCTTCGAGTTTCAGTCGCTCCCCACATTCAGCAGAAGATTACCACCTCACATCTGATGTACAACACGCTCATTGCCCTGGTACCTGCTCTGTTGGCCGGCATATATTTCTTTGGATTCAACTCACTAAAGCTTGCTCTTATCTGCATGGCTACTGCGATGGCATGCGAGGCCGGCATGCAGTCATTGATGGGACGAAAGCTGACCATACAAAACGGCAGCTGCCTGGTGTTGGGACTTCTCTTCGCCCTGATTTCCACCCCTGAACTCCCCTGGTGGACTGCGGTAGTAGGTACAGCCATTGCC
Organism: Syntrophobacterales bacterium; assembly: GCA_050123975.1. Lineage (GTDB taxonomy): Bacteria > Desulfobacterota > Syntrophobacteria > BM002 > BM002 > BM002. Next base: position 12,599 of record JASFGC010000013.1, read on the forward strand.
GTGATCCTGGGTAGAGAGATCTATGGTGGACTGGGCAACAACCCGTTTAATGCTGTTCTGGTGGGCTGGGCCGTGGCCAGAATTTCATTTACCGATCAGATGACAACCTGGATCATGCCTGAACCGCTTTTTGGTTTGGAGCCGGGAGGCTATATCGAATACCCACCTCTGGAGGTAATCAGGGTGGATGGTATCGACGTTTTTTTTGACCTGCCCTGGCTCGACCTGTTCATTGGAAACGTGCCGGGAACTATTGGTACGGTGAGCGTTGTCGCCGTACTCATTGGCGGTATCTATCTTTTGGCTCGCCGGATCATTACCTGGCACATACCGGTAAGTTTCCTGGTGTCTGCCTGGCTGTTCGGCTTGATTTTCTACCTTATCGATCCGGAAGTGTATGCCAAACCCCACATCTATCTCTTGAGCGGCTGGATGGTCTTGGGAGCTTTTTTTCTGGCTACTGATAAAGGTACGGTGCCGGTGACTGCACCGGGGATGATCATTTTTGGCATTGGGTGCGGCGTGCTTACCATGATCATTCGATATTGGGGCGGATATGTGGATGGTGTGGCCTTTGCCATATTGATCATGAATGCCACCACACCGCTACTGGACCGGGTGCGACCCCGGGTCTATGGGAGGGTAAAAGAAGGTGCGTGATTTAATCAAAATGGTAGTGGTTTTGGCGGTGATCTGCACCACTTCGGGTGTTGTGTTGTCATACGTAAACGAGGCTACTGAAGAGCCCAGAGAGTATCAGTTCATCAAGTTCGTGCAGGAGCCCTCCATGAAGGCGGTGCTGAGTGACTATGACAACGACCCCGTCAAGGAACGGATCAAGGTGGTTGTGGGGGAAGATGAGGAGGGCAACCCCAAAGAGATGGTTGTGTTTCCGGCGAAAAAAGGCGGCGAAACACAAGCAATCGCTTACAGTGCTGCGGCCAAAGGTTATCATGACCTGATCGAAGTGATGATCGGGGTCAACCCGGATGGTACGCTCACCGGTATAAGTATCATGACTCATACCGAGACCCCCGGCTTGGGCGCCCGTATTGTCGAGCCCGAGTTTACTGATCAATTTGCCGGCTTGGACCTGGACACCACGAAACTTGCCGCCGAGGGCGGAAAGGTTGACACTCTCAGCGGCGCCACCTTCTCCACCGTTGGTGTGATCGCAGCTGTGAGTGCCGCCCTGGAGCAGTTTCCCCAAATTAAAAAGGAGACCTTCTAGTCATGAGTGTGGTCAAGGAATTTACCAAAGGATTTTGGCAGGAACTCCCCCCCTTCCGCTTGGTTTTGGGCCTCTGCCCAACTCTGGCGGTTACCACTATGGCCGAAAACGGCCTGGGAATGGGTTTAGCCACTACCTTCGTCCTGGTCTTCTCCAACCTTATTGTCTCTATACTGAGAAAACTCATTCCCGGCAAAGTGAGAATCGCCTCCTACATTGTGGTCATCGCCTCTTTCGTGGTCATGGCGGAGTTACTTCTCCAGGCCTACTGGTACACAATGTACAAGGCATTGGGAATCTTTGTTCCACTGATTGTGGTCAACTGCATCATTTTGGGGCGGGCCGAAGCCTTCGCCTCCAAAAATCCGGTTATTCATTCTCTGGCAGACGGCCTGGGGATCGGGCTAGGTTTCACCATCTCTCTCACCATTCTGGGAGGTATTCGCGAGATACTGGGAAGCGGAAAACTTTTCGGCGCAGAAATAATGTGGTCTTCATTTGAGCCCCTGAGCTTCATGGTCAAGGCACCTGGTGCCTTTGTTTGTCTGGGAGTCCTGCTTGGTCTGATGAACATCATCAGCCGCAGGAGACCAGCACACTAGGGACGAATATAGAAGACAAATTGGAGCCGAACACCTTAGACATTGCCATAACGAAGTATGAATTAGAGAAGGGAGGGAAATTCGAAATCCGAATATCGAAATCCGAAACAAATTCAAATTTTCAAAATTGTCCTGCGGACTCCCCACCCTTCGGGCGGGTCCCCAGTTTCGAATGACCAAAACACCAACAGATTTATCTTGACTAGTTTCGTTTTGAACATTTGAAAATTAGGATTTTAAATTTGTTTCGTGCTTCGTGCTTCGAATTTCGGATTTAAGAAGCTGGTGACTAAAAGCCCGACCCCGAGAGAAAGGAATAAGTGCAATGGGTGATTATCTACTCCTGATTATCAGTGCCATGCTGGTCAGCAACATCGTCCTGGCCCGCTATCTGGGAAACTGTCCTTTCCTCGGCGTTTCTCAGAAAATGGATACCGCCGTGGGCATGGGAATGGCGGTAATTTTTGTGGCGACCCTCGCCGGTATAATCACCTGGGTTGTCCAATACGCCATCCTCAATCCTCTGGGGTTGGAATACTTGCGCACCATTGCCTTTATCCTGGTGATTGCCTCGCTGGTTCAGCTGGTGGAGATGTTTCTACAGAAGTCGATTCCTGCTCTTTATAAGGCACTGGGCATATTTCTCCCGTTGATTACCACCAACTGCGCGGTGCTGGGAATAGCCATTATTAATATCAATGAGGAATACGACTTTATGCAGATGGTGGTCTTTTCATTTGCTTCAGCGGTGGGTTTTTCCCTGGCCATGGTGCTGCTTGCCAGTTTGCGAGAAAGATTCCCCACGGCCAGAGTTCCCAGGCCCTTTGCCGGCATGCCCATTGCCATGATAACGGTTGGACTGCTGGCCCTGGCTTTTTTTGGTTTCGCAGGGTTAGCGGATTAAAGAGCAGGAAAAATGACAGGAATGATGGAATAGTGGAAAAATGGAATGATGAGGTCAAATCGGTTAAAATGAAAGGGTTAAATTTTATACCGATTGAGCTTTCCAATATTCCAACATTCCAGTATTCCAATATTCCATGGGTGCGGCAAAAAGGCTGGATATTTTTAAACACACTGCAACTTTCGCTTGGTTGCAGGAACTTCGAAATTTGAATCGGGAGATGTGAGTATGCTCGCTGCGGGTTTGGCTATAGGGGGTCTTGGTCTACTGGCCGGTGTGGGACTGGCAATGGCCTCAAAGGTATTCTATGTTTACGTGGACCCTCAGATCATTGAGGTTGAAGAGGCACTCCCTGGTGCCAACTGTGGTGGTTGTGGACTTCCCGGCTGCAGCTCTGCGGCCCAGGCCATCGTTGTCGGCCACTTGGCTCCCAACGCCTGTGTAGGTGGCGGAGCTGACGTGCACGAAAAGGTGGCAGAAATCCTCGGTGTTGAAGTAGAGCTCAAAGAGCCGGAGATCGCCCAGATTGGCTGCCGTTATAGTGTTGCCAAGGCTGATATCAAGTATCTCTACGATGGTGTAAACGACTGTCGAGCCGCCATGCTCTTGGCTGGTGGGGCCAAGGAATGTCCCATCGGCTGTATCGGTCTGGGATCATGCATCAGTGTCTGTCCGTTTGACGCTCTCTCCATGGGAGATGACGGCCTGCCCGTTGTCCACGAGAACCTTTGTACCGGCTGTGGTACCTGCGTGCGTACCTGCCCCAAGGGAATCATCTCTCTCACTTCGGTATCGAACCGCATTCTCGGCGAATTCACCACCGACGAATGCACTGCTCCGTGCCAGAGAACCTGTCCTGCTGGGATCAACATTCCGGAACAACTCCAGCAAACAGCCCTGGGAAACTACCTCGAGGCCCTGAGGGTGATCAAAGAAAGAAACCCATTGCCGTTGGTTTGCGGCCGCATTTGTCCCCATCCCTGTGAGTTCGAGTGCCGCCGCAACCTGGAAGATGAACCCGTGGCCATCAACTATCTCAAGCGCTTCGTGGCCGATTATGAAAGAGAAAGTGGTAAACGCCTAGAACTTTTCAAGGCCCCTGAGACCGGCCGTCGCCTGGCGGTTGTGGGCGGCGGGGCAGAAGGTTTGACTGCTGCCTGCTTCCTGGCCCGTTTGGGTCATTCGCCCACTATCTTTGAGGCCATGCCCAGGTTGGGTGGGTTGCTTCGCACCGTAATCCCTGACTCGCGTCTTCCCAAGGACGTTTTGGACTGGGATATAGATGGTATTCTCGAGCTGGGTGTGGAGGCCCAGACCAGTAAAGCTCTGGGCAAAGACTTCACCGTGGCATCTCTGCTGCAGGAGGGCTATGAAACGGTGCTTCTTGCCACCGGCGGCTGGGACGCCATGCTCATGCGCGGCCAAGAACCCAACCTGGATCAAGCAGTTCCCGGTCTCTTCCTGCTGCTTCCTCTTTCCTTGGCCTGGGCCCAAGGAATGGATGTCCCCATAGGCAAGCGGGTGGTAATTGCCGGTGGGGATGAGATGGCTCTGGATGCTGCCAAAAAGTGTATGCAGTCGGGCGCAGAGCAGGTTACGGTCCTTTACCGCCGTTCCCAGAAAGAGGTGGGGCTCTCCGACTCGGAAGTGGCTCAGTTACGCGAACAGTCCATCGAGCTCCAGTTTCGGGCCACGCTTTCCCAATTCAAAGGAGTCGACGATCAACTGACCCAGTTAATCTATCGCCAAACCGTCTCAGGGAATGGTAGCCAAGTCGGACGGTCTGTTTCCGGACGTTTTAAGGAAACGGCTGTTGCCGCGGATACGGTCATCGTCGCCGCCGGCCGCTTGCCGGAAATGATTTTTGTCAAAGAACCTGGACTTGAAGGCGAGGATACTCCGCTCCTGTGGCAAACCATATCGCCTTACCACGCGCCAACCACAATCAGACCAGAAGGGCTTTTTGCTACCACCGATCCCATGAGTGACTACCGGGCGGTGGTGGAGGCCATCGGTGCCGGCAGGCGCTCTGCCGCCTCGATTCATCTCTACATTACCGGCAAACAAGTTGTACCACCGGAGAACATGATTACCGCCCAAACAGAGGTGCTGGACGTTGAGCGGGTAGTGGAACTCCTACCTGTTGGACCGCGACAGAAAATGCTCGAACGTCCCGCGGCAGAGCGGATTGATCCCTCCCTTGAAGTTGAGCTTGGGCTCACTGAGGAAATGGTTCGCAATGAGTCCGTCAGATGTTTAAACTGCGGCCTGATCTGCTACGTAAGGAGTAAATACCATTAAGCAGAGAAGTAGGCCTAAAATAAATTAAAATGCCTAAATTGACGAAAGTTATAGATAGGATTTTCGTTTAGTTTAAATTTTAGGCACTTGAGATCATTCAATTCTGGAGCACTGAAATACTGGGAGGATGGAGGACAGCATGACTCAAATCTTGGTTCTGGACGATGTCCAGGAGGCCGTAGACGCCGTCCGCAGAGTGTTGGAGAGAAGAGGGTATGAGGTCGTCGGCTTCACGGATGAAGATGCGGCCATTGATCATGTGACTAACCATCCGGTTGACCTTGCAATCCTGGACATAAAACTAAAAAAGATGGATGGCGTTGAGGTCTTAGGTAAGCTGAAGGAGATCCAGCCCTCCATTAAAGTCATTATGCTCACAGGCTACCCCACCCACGCAACCGTTGAGGAAGCTATGGGACTGGGTGCAAGTGCCTACTGTACGAAACCCATCGACCGAAGCGAAATTGAAAGCAAGGTAGCCGAGGTTTTGGCTCAAGAGACCCATATAGAGCTGGTTCGCTACCCTGACAAAGCAGAATTAAAGACGCAAGATGTCCTCTTCAGGTCCTTAAGCAGTGGCGTCTATATCGTTACGGTTGAGGACCAAGGCCAACTCAATGGTGTCACCACACCCTGGGTCACCCAGCTCTCCTATGACCCCCCGATGGTGATGGTTGCCATTTCTCCCCTGAGAAAATGTCACGAAATGATCACCAACAGTGGGCAGTTTGCGGTCAACGTTCTGGCATCTGGACAGGTAGACGTCGCCTCCCGATTTGGTTTAACCACAGGACGCGAAATGGATAAATTCGAAGGGGTTGTCCCTGAGCGAACGCCTGCTGGCAACCCTCTCTTGTCGAATGTTGTTGCTTATATTGATTGCGAACTTATGAAAACGGTAGCGGTTGGGGACCATTCCTTGTTCGTTGGCGAGGTGATAGGGGCGGAAGTTCTAGACCTGACCTTATCGCCCTTAACATTTGATCCGTCTGATTATTTTTGGGAAATTCGCTCATGATGACTGAAGAGGGCATGGTCAAAAGAACAATGGGCACCAAAGCGTGGGTGGTCACCACCCGGAGTGAAATGTGCGAAGCTTGTGCTTCCCAAGGAGCCTGCAAGGTTTTGGGTGGTGGCAAAGAAATGGAGGTCGAAGCCATGAACACCGCTCAGGCCAAACCAGGGGATCAGGTGCTTTTGACCCTGGAGGACCAATCCCTGATCAAATTGTCATTTTTGGTATATATGTTTCCCATTTTGGCCCTGATTGCAGGAGCTGCTCTCGGGCAGAAAGTGGGACCTCTCCTCTCGATCAATCAAGAGCTGGCCTCTTTCGGGCTCGGAGCCATTGCATTTGGACTCGCTTTTGTCATCGTCAGGAAAAAGGACAAGAAGTTGGAGCAAACGGGCTCAACAATCCCTAGAGTGGCGAGAATTATTAAGGGAGAATGATGAAAGAACAAATCCAGCAGCACGTTAAGAATCTACTTGCAGAGGGAAAAATCAAGGGCTTTTTGGGACTGAGACAGCAGGGAACCGACATAGGCCCCTACCTTTTCACAACTGCTGACGAGCTCGAGGATCTTTCATTGGGTGACCGAGATGACCCAGGCGATTCTCGCTATCCTCTGGACAAGGTCTTGAAGCGTATCGCTGCCAAGTACCCTACAGATACCTTTGGCGTTCTGGTAAGGGGCTGTGACGAGCGTGCTTTGCAGCAGCTCTTCACCGTAAGCATGCTGCATCGGGATCGAGTTATCCCGGTGGGTTTTGCCTGTCCGCCTGAGTTGGCCGAACAGCATCAATGTTGGAAGCCTTTCCCGGACGCCTTGGTGGCAGGAGAGGTCAGCCCGGGGGTTGTCGGTGGTGAGGATGCGGTAGGCTCCCAGCTGGATCTGCTTGGCAAGCTGCAGGAGTGGTTTGATACCTTCGACCGTTGCGTAAAGTGTTACGGCTGCCGTAACATCTGCCCCGTTTGTTATTGTCACGACTGTACCCTCGAGGAAGCCGACCTCCTACCCACGGGAGAGCTTCCTCCGGCAAATCCAAACTTTCTCATGACCCGGGCGACGCATATGGTTGGCCGTTCTTTATGCATTTATTGTGGCCTCTGCGAAGAGGTCTGCCCTGCTGATATTCCTTTGAAGAGCCTTTACAAGCTGGTGGCAAAAATTGTGGGGCAGGAAGAGACGACGCCGGAAGGTTTGGCCGCGAAGCATGAGGCAGCGGGCAGCGGGCAGGTTGCAGCAGGCAGCGGCTAGGAAAGCGCATGATACATTGCCTGGGAGATTTAAAGCTGAGAGCTGATCGCTGACAGCTGAAAGCTAAAATACAGGGAGATCCTGACTCATGAAGCAAACATTTTCGGATACCACAAAACCGATCAGTCGAAGAGCTTTTCTAGCCCTCACAGGGACGCTGAGTTTAGGCGTGGCCACCATTGGTATTCCACTGCCCACGGAAGCGGTCAAATTTGACCGCACCCTGCACAAGGTTTCCAAGAGCCAGTTGGGTATGGGAACCTTCATAAACATGATCGTTTTCCATCCTTCCACAGGAGAGGCGGAAGAGGCCATGGGGCGAGCCTTTGCCGAGATCAATCGCTTGACCAGTCTCATGACTCGCTTCCAAGGCACCTCTTATATCGGCCACCTGAACGCGGCTGGCTCCCTTAAGGTGGCTCCTCCCGAGGTCATGGAGGTGTTGCACTCTTCACTCCGTTACCACACTATCAGCCAGGGCGCCTTCGATATTACCGTTCTGCCCATTGTTGACCTCTATAAGCGCAGCTTCCAAGAAAACAATGCTCCTCCTTCCCCGCAAACTTTACAGGAGGCAATGGAAAGGGTTGGTAGCCAGCACCTTATGGTAACCAAGGACTCCATCTCCTTTGCCCGCGGCGGCATGGAAGTTACCCTGGACGGCATTGCCAAAGGCTACATCATCGATCGAGCCATGGATCTTCTGCGCCAGCAAAAGATCCAGCACGCTTTGATCAATGCTGGTGGTGATATCGTTGTTCACGGCGGCAAAGGGGAGGGCAAACCCTGGAGTATCGGGATTCAGGATCCCTGGAACCGCAAGCGGTATGTGGACGTAGTCACCCTCAATTCTGGCGCCATTGCCACCTCCGGCAACTATGAGGTTTTCTTTGATCGAGAGAAACTGTTTCATCATCTGATTTTACCCAACACCGGCACCCCAGCCCCGTCCATTGCCAGTGTCTCCATCAAAGCGGCTCATGCCATGGAAGCCGACGCCCTGGCAACCACTGCCTATATCATGGGACCTGATAGAGGGTATCAGTTTATCAGACAGGTCCGTGGGGTGGAGGGGCTGATTATAAAGAACCGTAAACATAACATTTCATCCTCAGGATGGAAAAAAAGCTGAGAGGGGGACTTTAAGTTTTCCTTTTACAAGGAAACTTTAGAGGCTATCCGACATAATTCCCTCCCCCTTGACGGGGGAGGGTTAGGGTGGGGGTGAAGAAATAACGGTATTGTTAGCTATTATATATTCCCCCTCCCCTTCATCCCCTCCCGCCAGGGGAGGGGAAGGGGTTGTGGGACAGCCTCTCTTGGTGGATTTACAAGCCGATATTACATAATAATTTTGGCTTAGATTAACATTGAGGAGCTGTGAATGGACTACAAAACCGTACTAACCACTTGTGCTTACTGTGGTTGTGGCTGTGGGCTCTATTTGGAGGTATTGGACGGTCAGGCAATCTCCACCATTCCCTCCAAGACCAACCCCATCAATGAGGGCAAACTGTGCGTCAAGGGTTGGAACATTCATGAGTTTGTCCAACACCCGAAGCGACTGACCAAACCGCTGATTCGCAAGAACGGCACCCTCACCGAGTCCAGTTGGGATGAAGCCCTGGACTATACTGCCTCCAGACTCAAAGAGATCAAAGAGGCCCACGGCAGTGACAGCATTGCCTTTCTGGCCTCTGCCAAGGTGACCAATGAGGAAAACTATGTCATCATGAAATTTGCCCGAGCCGCAGTGGGAACCAACAACGTTGACCACTGCGCCCGGCTCTGACACTCCTCCACGGTGGTAGGTCTTGCCGCCGCCTTTGGTAGTGGAGCCATGACCAATTCCGTTGCCGAGATCGAGGATGCCGACTGCATATTTGTTATCGGCTCCAACACCACCTCGTCCCATCCCCTGGTGGCCACCCGGATTTTTCGGGCCATAGCCAAAGGGGCCAAGCTGGTGGTAGCGGATCCTCGGAGAATCCAACTCGCCCTCAAGGCTGACATCTACGCCCGCCAGAATCTGGGCACCGATGTAGCGCTCCTCAATGGCATCATGCACGTAATTTTGAAAAACAACTGGCACGACCAGAAGTTCGTTGAGGAGCGCTGCGAAGGTTTCGAGGAATTTAAGGCAGTTATCGACAACTATCCTCCGGAGAAGGCAGCCGAGATCACCGGTGTTTCTGCTGATGACATCGCCAAGATCGCCGAATATTACGCCAAGGCCGATGCCGCCTCTATTGTATATTGCATGGGTATCACCCAACACACCACCGGAGTGGACAATGTCAAGTCCCTGGCTAATCTTGCCATGCTCACCGGCAATATGGGCAAAGAGTCCACCGGGGTGAATCCCTTGAGGGGACAGAACAACGTCCAGGGCGCCTGCGACATGGGGGGACTTCCCAATGTGTATTCTGGCTACCAGGCAGTGAATGTTATCGACAACCAGACCAAGTTCGAAAATGCCTGGAATGCCAAACTTTCCGATCAGATTGGCCTCACCATTCCGTTTATGCTCTCCGGGCTTGCTGATGGTTCGTTGAAAGCCCTCTTTGCGGTGGGGGAAAATCCCATGGTGAGCGACCCTGACATTGGCCATGTGGAAAAGGCACTGAATAACGCCGAGCTCTTGGTGGTCCAGGACATTTTCCTTACCCCGACCGCAGAGATGGCTCACGTGGTGCTACCGGGAACCACATTCGCGGAAAAGGACGGCACCTTCACCAACACAGAACGGAGAGTGCAACTGGTGCGCAAGGCCATTGAGCCGGTGGGTGAGTCCAAGGCCGACTGGGAAATCATCCAGGAACTCTCCAATCGTTTTAACTATCCGATGAACTACGGTAGCGCTGAGGATATCTTTAAGGAAATCTCGACTCTTACTCCTTCTTACGGGGGCATTACCTATGAGAGATTAGAGGGCGATGGTCTCGCCTGGCCCTGTCCGGACAAGGAACATCCGGGCACCAAATTCCTGCACAAAGACAAATTCGCCCGGGGTCTGGGACTTTTTCACGCCGTTGAGCACCAACCTCCAGACGAGGTGGTGGATGAGGAGTATCCCTTCTGGCTCAGCACCGGCAGAGTGCATGTCCATTACCACACCGGGACCATGACCCGGGTCTCCCCCACACTTCATACTGAGATCCCGGAAGGGAAATTAGAGATGCACCCTGAGGATGCGGAGAAGCTGGGAGTGAGCGAGGGCGAGGCAGTGAAGGTTGCTTCCCGTCGGGGCGAAATCACAGCAAAGGTGACAGTAACGGACAGGGTGGATGTGGGTGTGGTGTTCATGCCTTTCCATTTCGCCGAGACCTGTGCCAACATTCTCACCAATCCGGCCCACGATCCAACTGCCAAGATTCCGGAACTCAAGGTGTGTGCCGTAAGGGTGGAGAAGGCGGCATAGGAATGTAAGGAACCTAACCACGAAGAACACAGAGGAG
>JASFGC010000014.1:0-23280 GCA_050123975.1 Syntrophobacterales bacterium
ACCAAGTCACTGATCTCACCTTTCTTCAAGGAAAAGGCTGAATCTGCAAAAGGTTTCACCATATCACCGCTCTTAAAGTAGCCCAAATCTCCTCCCTTGGCTGCGGTGGAATCCTCTGAATATTGCTGGGCCAGTTCAGCGAAATTATCCCCCCGGCGGGCCAGCTCCAACACCTTTTTTGCTCTATCCAGAGTTTTTTGAATCTCAGCGGTTTTTGCTTGCTCTGGAATACGGAAAAGGATATGGCGGGCACGTACCTTTTGGGGTGCCCGGTAATTTTCCTGGTTCAGTTGGTAGAACTCCTCTATTTCTTGGTCTGTAACCTCCACTTCGGCCAAGTAATCTTGAGGCACAAACCGTACATAGATGATGTTGCGCTTGTCAGCAAGTCGGTAGTTTTCACGATATTTCTCAAAATATTCCCTTACCGCTTCCTCATCAACCTTCACCTGGTTCTTAAAATCATTAGGATTTACCTGCACGTAGGCCAGATTCACCTTGTCCCGGGTATGGTGGAAAAAGGAGAGCATTTCTGACTCTAAAACCTTGGCACCCCGGGTAATGAACTGCCGGACCTTATCGATGAGGAGGGCCTCACGTTGCCTGGCCTCGAACTCCTGGGGAGTCAGTCGCGCGTAGCGCAAGGCTTGCTGGTAGCGCAGTGGATCAAAGCGACCATTGGTCTGAAAGGCCGGATAAGAGACAATGGCGTTTTGAAGCTCTTCCCGGGAAACATCAAACGCTAACTCCCCGGCCTCTGCCAAAATCAGTCTGTCGTTTATCAGTCGATCCAGTGCTTGTTCTTTCAAATTCAGGGTTTCCGCTAATTCAGAAGAGAATTGCCCACCAAATTGGCGACGCATCTGCTCCACCAAATTTCTGTACATGTCCTGATATTCCAGCATACCGATGTATGAACCATTTACCACGGCAATGCGGCTCGCTTTTTTCTCCATGTAGGAGCCACCTCCCCAGAAAATGAAAACAACGACGATGGCAAACAGGAACACTTTGATCAGCCACGATGTGGCATGTTCACGCATGAGCCTGAGCATCTTCTAACCTCTCAGCGAAGAGTCAATTACCTTTATCCATGGAAGCACCAAGGGCACTATCCCTCGTTTTTCCGCTTGGAAACTAACCAAATTCCCTCCTAATTGCAAGTCCATAATGGAACAGGACTTTCCCCAAGAATGTTATGAGCGACACAGGCCAAAAGGGGAGGCTCCTCCACAACGAGCAATTGAACCCCGCTAAAGCGGGATTCGAAATGGAAGGAAGGTTCCAATGTTATTGTAGTTCGTTCGCTCACCCCAGTCCGCCTTTGCGGACTGGGGTTGCACTCGCTGCAGCATTTTCGCGCCATCTTATGGCAGGGTCCCTTTTGAGAGAACACCAAATCTTCATGCTGGCTCTAGCCGAGTTGAGATGCGTAAAGATCAGGAGGCTCAAGTGCTCGTTGTTTCGCAGCCTCCCCCTTTTGGCCTTCCTAGTGTTTCTTCTAAGTGACTGGTGGGAGGTCTGTGCCACTTCCGCAGCTGTGGGTGGGGGAGCCCCTGGCCCCGTTCCGCAGGAACGGGGAACAGGGAGGGGGCGCTTTCCCCCGCACAGAGCTGCGCTTGAAGTGACCAGACCGGAGCCTCGGAACGACAGAAAAAACACTAGGAAGGCATTTTCGCTCTTAAATGCGACCTTAAGTCGGCAATAGCTTTAATGTATCGACATAAACCATCCATTATTGGGGTAAGTCCTTCATAATGGAACGATGTTCGCAAGAGTTCAAGCGGGAAGAGCGGGTTGAACATCATGAGTAACGTAAGAAATCTCATACATTTAGGAGAAGATCTGGAAATTATCGTTCACTTTAGTTCATTTTTACCATGTATCTTGACAAATATTGTCAGGGAGTGACGCTCAACGATAGAAAACGGTATGAATCAGGCCGTTTCTCTGCCGAAAAATGGCTTGAAATCCTGGGTTTACTCGCCAGTGCACGACGGGCGACAAGACATGGCTGAGGATAGATTGATTACTATTTATTTAATAATTGCAATAATTTAAGTGGAATATATCTGATAGGCACTACCACGGATCACCTCTTTGTCGGGTACTATTTTGCTGCAGTCGTTCTCTATTTGGCAAGCAAATTGCAATGAAGCGCAGGCAAAAGAAGAAAATCTCACCAAAAATGTGAGGGAGGAGGTGAAAGCAAGGAGGGTGGCATCACCGTAAAGAGTTTCCGCAAGGTCTGATAATAATAAGATAATAAACCAGATGGAAAGGAGAAGGCTAATGCTTACAAAAATCAGAAAAAAGCTCAACAAGAAGGGTTTTACCCTCATTGAGCTGATGATCGTTATCGCTATTATCGGCATTTTGGCCGCTATTGCGATCCCGCAGTTCGCCGCTTACAGAGCCAAGAGTTATAACTCGGCGGCCCAGTCCGACTTGCGCAACGTGCTAACCGTGCTAGAAGCCTACTACGCGGACTACCAGAAGTATCCTTCAGGCGGTTAATTTCGGCTTCTTATGCTAAATGAATTTATAAAGGAGGAAAATGTCATGAAGAAGATAACGATAGCCGCACTCTCTGCGTTGTTGGTTCTGGCGCTTTGTATCCCTGCCATGGCCGCCGACGTAAATAATGGGACTGGCACCGTCGCCTTCGGTGGAGCCTCATACGATATGTCCAACAACGTCTATATTGACTATTCTATTGATGTGCCCACCAACGCTCAGTATTTTGGATTGGCAACGGTCCATAGTGGTGGTAACCGTATGTACGCCACCACCAGTGAAACCAGTGTGATCTGGTGGAAGACCGTTGATAAGGGCAACTCAAACCCGGATAATATTGATGAGACCTGGACCTCAGGCGATTTCGTCAGCCCCTGGGCGTCACTGTAAAAGACTTAGGGTATATGACATTGGATAAGAAGGGGGCTGGGTTGAACCGGCCCCCTTTTTTCTTTAAACATGCCAAGCTGCCTTCCCTGGGCGTGGACTCTATCTCCCGCTCAGGTTTGTTGTTTTATACCCCGCACAGACTAATTCAACCAAACGTCAAGCTGGACTGACCCGCTTGCCTTTTCACAAAGTACCGGCTAGCATGCAGGCCAGAGGACAGACCAACTTGACGAAGGACCTGGCTTCCGACACACGGTGAGGCAATCTCTGTAGATGAGGAAAAAACAACTAATCGCTTTCATGGCCGTGGCTCTCAAGGGCGGCATCCGGAATCGGGTCCTTGCGGCCATGGTGGTGGTAGGGCTCCTGTTGCTCTTGACCACTCCGGTGGTGGCGGTGTTTTCCATGCGTCAGGTGCTGGCGCTTGCAACCAGTTACTCTCTATCGATCATCGGTCTGATGGGCCTTTTGCTCACCCTGTTCATTTCCATGGGTCTTCTTGCCTCGGATCTTGAACAGAGGCAGGTATACACGGTCTGCTCCCTGCCCATTTCCCGCTCGGCGTATCTTTTAGGGAAGTTTTTCGGTCTGGCCATCCTCATCTTTTTTGCCATTGCCATTCTCGGGTTCTTTTCCGCCGGGGCTCTCTTTGTGCTAGAGCGCATTTACCCCGCGGAAAAAACATTTGCCTGGGGGGCCTTTTTTACCGGGCTTTGGTTTCAGTATTGGGTGTTTCTGATTGTTGGGGCGATCACTCTGCTTTTCAGCACAGTAGCCACCTCAAATTTCTTGCCGCTGGCACTGAGCGTTGGCATCTACTTTGGGGGCTACAGCACTGAGGCAGTGCGCTACTTTCTCCAAACTGGGTCTGGGCAAGAGCGTTTAGGAGCGGTAGCGAGAGCGTTCGGCCAGGCGGTCTACTGGATACTTCCTAACTTTTCCGCCTTTGATCTCAAAGCTGAGATTGTTTACTCCGTTGCCATGAATGCCAAGGGTCTGCTGCTTACCCAGTTGTACGGCCTGGCCTACCTGGGTGTTCTGCTGCTTCTGGCTAGTATGGCTTTCAGTCGCAGGGAGTTTCTCTAAGGTAAAATGAACAATGTTGCTTTAGATTCCAAGGGGTTAGGGTGAAACGGATTGTTTTGATGTTCGTATTTGTGGTTCTGTTGCTGGGGGCCTCCGTGTCTCTCACCCGGGTTCGCGATGTCCAGCCACCTGAAGTCCGACTGGGTTTCTTCCCGCCAGCTCCTGTGATCAAGGTATTGGCTGCTGATCAGTATCAGTTCTTATCTCAGGTAATTTCACTCCAGTGTGTGTTCTATTTTGGCAGCTTGGTGGAAAGGCGGGAACAAATGCCCAACTGGCGGAAGCTTTACCGGGCATTGTATACGGCTACCCGCTTGGATCCCTATAACATGGACTCATATTATTTCGCCCAGGCCGTGCTTGCCTGGGAGGCCAAGATGATCCCACAAGTGATCGAACTCTTGGAATACGGCTTCCAGCACCGAACATGGGACTTCCGCCTGCCCTATTTTATCTCTTTTAATTATGCTTTCTTTCTCAAAGACTATGAGAGAGCCGGGGAGTACCTAGCGAAAGCTGCTGAACTCAAGCC
Organism: Syntrophobacterales bacterium; assembly: GCA_050123975.1. GTDB lineage: Bacteria > Desulfobacterota > Syntrophobacteria > BM002 > BM002 > BM002. The sequence goes on from JASFGC010000014.1 coordinate 4,526, forward strand.
GGACGTTGAGTGGTATGCTACCTTGGCAGCCCGTTACTTCTACGAGGGAGGCAGAACGGCCCTGGCCTTGGCTTATCTGAAAGATATGATTCCCGAGGCTCGCAACGAAGCTATCAGGAAAAGGATGATCACTCGAGCCGCAGCATTCGAAAAGATCCTGCAAATAGAAAAGGCGGTTTTGGCCTACACAAATCGTTTTCAGACAAAGCCCAAAAAACTAGAAGACCTGGTTAAGACCGGGATTTTTACAAAGATACCCGAAGACCCCTATGGCGGTTCCTTTTACTTGGATGATGAGGGGAGAGTGAGGGCCACCAGTAAACTTGCCCATGGAGTAGCGTCCCGTGGAACCAATAAGAATTGAAAAGCTCAGCAAGGTTTATCGAAAAGGGTTACGTCAGCAGAAGGTGCTGGCACTCAATGATTTGAATCTGGCTGTGGCCGATGGTGAGATTTTTGGTTTCCTGGGTCCCAATGGTGCCGGCAAGAGCACCACCATCAAACTCCTCTGTGACCTCATTCGTCCTACTCGTGGTACAGCGACCATTCTGGATCAAGATGTGAGGCGACCGGAGGCTCGACGCCAGATTGGTTACCTGCCGGAAAATCCAAGTTACTATACCTTTTTGTCCGGCTGGGAACTTCTCGATTTTCACGGGACAGTCCATGGTATGAACCGGAGTCTGATCCGAGAACGAGGTGAGCAACTGTTGGAAACGCTTCAGCTTGCTGATGCTGCCAACCGTCAGGTGCGGACGTATTCCAAAGGCATGGTTCAGAGGCTGGGCATTGCTGCTGCACTCATCCATGATCCCCGGGTCCTTATCTTTGATGAACCCATGTCAGGTTTGGATCCGGTGGGGCGCAAACTTGTGGCGAATCTCATGTTGGCCATGCGTGATCGTGGCAAGGTCGTCTTTTTCAGTACCCACATTTTGCACGATGTGGAAGTAATTTGTGATCGGATAGGTATCATTAGCCAGGGTGAGCTTCGATTCTGTGGAACGTTGCCAGATATGATCTCAGAGAGTTTCTCCTCCTATGAAGTATTGCTGAGAAGGGTTTTACCGGAACAGGTAGAAGCCCTGGCGCAAAAGGGACACAACCCCGTGAGTTTTGAAGATAAAGTAAGAGTGGAGATTGAAAAAGGGGATCTTGCCGCTTTTCTGGCAAGCTTTATGCATCAAAATGTGGAGTTAATTTCAATTGAACCGAAGCGTTTGAACTTGGAAGACTTTTTTATGAGCTTCGTTACTTCCCACCCCCAAGACTAAAAGCGTGGACTTGATCATTGGGGGCCGTAGAATGAAAAAAAACTCAAGAGGTATCGATCCCGATCTCATATCTATTCTTGCACTTCTGGCATTCGGTCTTGTCGCCTATTCCAATAGTTTTACTGCAGCCTTTCAATACGACGATTTTCACCACATCCTCAGCAATAAAGCTTTTGGGGATCTTACCGATCTGGGTGGGATATTTCATTACGGCAAAGGGCGATTCCTACCGTATCTGAGCCTGGCATTCAACTACAGAATTAGTAAGTTCGACCCAGTAAGCTACCATATCTTCAACTTCTTCGTGCATTACATAGCTACCATTTTCCTCTACTTTCTCTTCCTTGAGATCATGAATAGCCCGGCCATGCAGGGGGAGGAACTCAAGCGAACCAAACGAATGGCAGCATTTCTTGCCGGTGGGATCTTCTTTCTGCATCCTCTCCAGACTGAATCGGTCACCTATGTTATTCAGAGGTCAGAGAGCATGGCCGGGATGTTTTATTTGGCTACCCTCTTTTTTTATATGAAGGCGCGCAGTGCTGGAAGGCGCCACAGCGTGCTCGGCTATTCAATTCTCGCTGGGATCGCTGCTGTATGTGCTGCCTTTTCCAAAGAGACCGCAGTAACGCTTCCGGTCATGATCGTGGTTTTTGAACTATTCTTTTTCAACACTTCAATAAAAGATCTCCTGCGCACAAAGCTCTTCCTTTTCATTCTCGTACCTGCGGCCGTCATCTTATTGCTCAAGCTAAAGCCTCTGGTACGGACCGGTTTCTTTCACGACCCGGGGCCGGGGATGGGTTTCACCAGAAAGCAATATCTCCTGACCCAGTTTTGTGTGCTGGTTACCTACCTGCGCCTTTTTTTCTGGCCTGCCGGCCAAAATATTGATTGGGACTATCCCCTGGCCAGCAATTTTTTCGCCTTGAAGACTTTTTCGTCATTCCTGTTCCTGCTCACGCTTCTGGTTCTGGCATTTTTTGCCCACAAGAGATTGCGTTTGCTTTCCCTTGGCATCATCGCTTTTTTTATTACCCTTGCGCCCACCTCCAGTGTCATCCCTCTTCGAGATGTTATCTTTGAACACCGCATGTATCTCGCAGTGGCCTTCCTGGCCATGGGATGTGCACATGTCTTTTTCTATGGACTGGAGAGGATCAGGGAAATATCTCCCAAGACGCAAGCCATCGTTCCTATCGGTTCCATACTCGTCTTATTGACACTGCTCAGCGGTCTGACCCATGCGCGCAACCACGTGTGGTTGAGCGAATTGTCATTGTGGGCAGATGCAGTGCGCAAGTCTCCCCACAAGGCGAGAGTACGAAACAACTATGGTAGAGGCCTCTATGCGTTAAAAAACACGGTGTCAGAAGAGGCGAAAAGGGAATTTGAAATTGCCATCCAACTCTCGCCGGACTGGGCAGTGCCGTATCACAACCTGGCTTTATGCTACTTTCAAGAGGGTGATTACAGCCAGGCAATCGCCTTGGATCTGGAAGCCCTCAAGAGAATGCCAAAATACAAAGAGGTTCTTTATCAACTAGGAAGAAGCTATAGAAAACTGGCCCAGTGGGACAACGCCCGACTTTATCTGGAACGACTCATTGGACTGTCGCCGGGTTCGGAATACATCAAGGCCTATATTGATCTCCTTGACGTCTATTTGGAAATGGGGCTTCAAGACCGGGCACTTCATCTCGCCAGGGAAATGGTCAAGATGCCAGATGGTTTAATGCCACTCGATTACTATAGAGGCCTCGCCTTCTATAAACTGAACAACATGGCTCAAGCGGAATGGTATTTTGTCAAACAGACGGAGCAAGAAAGCCAGCGACTTCCCTCCTACCTGATGCTGGGGCAGATACAGTATCAGGCGAAAGAGTATGACAGGGCGGAAATGACGTTTCGGAAAGCACTCCAGGAACAAAAGTGGTCTGTGGAAGCGCACTACAACCTTGCCGTTCTTCTCGAAAGGAGAGGTCGTTTTCAGGAAGCAGGTGAGCATTTAGAAAAGGTGCTGGAAGTTGCCCCGTTTTCCATCGATGCTGCTGTTCGTCTCATCATTCTTTACGAACGACTTGAAGATCCAGAAAAACAAACAGAACGACTCAGAAAATTACTGAGACTGCATCCGAGTTCGGGGGAGTATGCTTTTCTCAGAGCAAGCCAGAATCAGGATTTGCGGCAAACACTCGATGTTTACGAGCAGAAGTTCCTCTCCAACGCCCCCTCGGCACTATCATCCAGAGCGCTGGCTATCCTTGCGAGTCTGAGAGAGGATTATCAGCAGGCCATAGAGCGATATAGGAGGCATCTGCGAACCATAACGAGAAAAAGTGAAAAACAAAGGATTACAAACGAAATCCGTCGACTCGAGGGAGTATTAGAGGGCAAGGAACCTTTGCGAACATCGGTATAGCTCTTGCTTAAAGTTTTCATTGACCTCGAAGTGCGGCGAGCAGGGCAAGGGCAAGAGAGGTTTTATTGGATGAGTCTTTTTCGGGTAGTTGTTTTGCAAGAAGCGTAGAAGTAACATGAGAATTTTTTGGGCAGTAGTTAAAAAAATATCAAGAGATTTCAATAAGCTGGCCTATATACATATACCCAAGACTGGTGGCAGCTATCTCGGTCAGTTGGAGAGTGATTTGAAATCTGTCATATCATCCACATACTTCCTCGGACATACGTATGTGGTTGACAAAGCCGGAGTGCCCAATCCCATTTATTATCCCCGCGATCTCAAGCATAGCAAAAAAAATGTTATCCTTTTGGAGAAGATAGAGCGTTATCTGGTGGTTTCCACGGTCAGAAATATATTCGACTGGCTGGTGAGTTATGCGGGTCATGCTGGTGGTTGGAATTACCGGTATCGAGATCCAGAACACTATGATTTCGTGGCGGCAAACAAGGGTTTTGACTTTTTGCTAAAGACCATAGCCAACAGAGAAGATCTCTGGCCGAATCGAAAATTTATTTATTGCCAACTTTTTTGTAACAACGGGCAATTGATAAGTGATTGGATCAATCGGATGGAGACGCTCGATGCTGATTTGGCAGCTCTGGCGGCGAAGGCGGAGGTCAGCCACAACTCAAGGCCCAAGCAAAGGGTGGGTAATCGCCGTGACTATCGGACATACTACACTGACTCTTTGGTGGAACTGGTCTATGAAACGTGGGGACGCGAATTGAAACTATTTGGTTATGATTTTGAACATCCTGAAAGCTCTTCTGGCTTGCTCAATAGATCGATTGATAAGAAGACAAAAGAGAGTATTTGCTACTCCTGGTCTGACGATAACCTATTCGTGAATGGAGAGCTGACCGGTTCTCTCTGAACCGGGACAAGAGGGGATGAGGTGGCATGGCTGAGGTTTTCGTACTCAACCCGCCGGTGGTAAAAGACTTCTGCCGCTCAGCCCGCTGGGCCGCCAGATCCAGAGGACGGGTGCAGCGTCACCCGGACTGGCTGTTGACAGCTGTGGCGGTTTTGGAGCAGGCGGGATTTGAGGTGGAATTCTTGGACGGAGCGGCCATGAATCTGGGGCGGCAGCAGGTGGCCTCTGCCTTGATGAAGGGGCGACCTGAGCTCCTGGTTCTCCACACCACCACCCCGTCCATAGACTCTGACTTGCAATACGGTTCCCTGGCAAAAGAACTTCTACCCGACTGCAAAACTGTGGCGGTGGGGCCCCATGTAACCGCGGAACCGGAGGACACCCTCCACAGGGCCAAAGGATCTTTGGATGTGGTGGCGCGGGGAGAGTACGATCACACCCTGAGGGAGCTTGCCGGTTCCGGGTGGAGCATCTCAAAGCTTGCTGAAACCCAGGGAATTTCTTATATGGACAATGAGGGTCAAGCGGTCCATACTCCTGACAGGCCCTATCTGGAGGTAAACGAACTACCGTTCCCAGCCTGGCACCACATAAATCCGAGATGGTATCGGGACGCTGGAAAAAGGTTTCCCTTTATTACCCTTCTCTCAGGCAGGGGATGCTTCGGTAGATGTACTTTTTGTAGGGATGTGCCTCTGATGGAGGGAAGGAAGCTGAGGATGCGCCATCCTGAGTTGGTGGTGGATGAGATCGAATACGATCTATTTCTTTTCCCTTATCTGAAGGAGATTATGTTCGAAACCGACACTTTTACCGCATCCCCCACGCATGTGAGCGGTATCTGCGAAGAGCTGCTGAGGAGAGAACTCAGGATAACCTGGTCATGTAACTGTCGCACCGATGTGGATCTCTCACTCCTGCCCCTTATGAAGCGCGCAGGTTGTCGCATGCTCATGGTTGGCTTTGAATTCGGGACTCAGGAGGCATTGGATGCGGTAAAAAAAGGTACGACTTTGGAGCATTCCGTACGGTTGGCAAACCAGGCGAGGAGGTTAGGATTTACCGTCCACGGCTGTTTTATGTTTGGAGCCCCTGGCGAGACCAAGGAGTCGGCCCTGAAGACCATAGAATTCGCCAAATCGCTTCCCATGGATACGGTTCAGTTTTCCGGTATTTGTGCCTATCCAGGTTCAGAGATTTACCAAGAGGCAACAACAAAGGGTTTTCTCACTCCCAAGATGTGGAGAGGGTGGGTGGATGAGAACTGGGAGCAAGCTACGGTACTCAGCTTGCCGGAACTCAGCAAGGAGGAGATAGACAGACTCATCGACCAGGGACTCAAAGAATTCTATCTGCGGCCGCAGCAGATTCTCCAGATGGCCAAGGCAATTCGGACGGTGGACGACCTGCGGAGGAAACTGTATGGCTTGAGAATGTTCATCGACGGTAGCCCGGTTAGACCCAACGCGAGGTGTCAGCCACAAGACTTTGTCTGAGCTCCTATCCGCCAATGCTGTGTAAAATGGTGAGATGCTACTCCTTATTCCCTCCGTTTATTAAGCATGAAAAGTTCGTTTTGAGATTAGGTAGTTACAAATCTTCCTATGGCATCTTCAAATAGCTGATATGGCATGATTTTCGCACAAATATCCATATTTAACTATACATTTGCGGTGTGAAGCCCCAACTGCCCCAAAAGGGTTGACCGCAGTTGGTCGAAGACTGCCCCATGTCTGCCTAAAAGGAACAGGAGAAGAGACGATCACCATGCCATCTGATTCTCAGGTAATTGTCGTCAAGCCCTCGAAGGGGTGGATCTCACTCAAGCTCAAAGAGTTGTGGGAGTACCGTGAACTTCTCTACTTCATGGCCTGGCGAGATATCAAGGTCCGCTACAAGCAGACTGTACTTGGCGCGGCCTGGGCTATTATCCAACCTTTCTTCACCATGGTTGTTTTCAGCATTTTTTTTGGAAAACTGGCTCGAGTGCCGTCGGATGGCCTCCCCTATCCAATCTTCGCCTTCGCGGCTCTGGTCCCTTGGACGTTCTTCGCCAATGGCCTGAACCAGGCTTCCAACAGCCTAGTGGGCAGTGCCAACCTGATAAAGAAAGTGTATTTTCCACGTTTGGTGGTGCCCATATCCAGTGTTATTTCGGGCGTGGTAGATTTTGTGCTGGCTTTCGCAGTTTTATTGGGGATGATGCTGTTCTACGGAATTCTGCCCACGGTGAACATCTTGTGGCTGCCGCTTTTTGTACTGTTGATCTTTGTCACCGCCTTGGGAGTGGGATTCTGGCTTTCAGCGCTGAATGTCCAGTTTCGTGATGTTCGTTACACAGTGCCATTCCTCACGCAATTCTGGCTGTTCGCCACGCCCATCGCCTATCCCAGCAGTTTGCTGTCGGAAACCTGGCGCACCATTTACGCTATCAATCCCATGGTTGGCGTGGTTGAGGGTTTCCGCTGGGCCTTGTTGGGTACAGATACGGCTCCAGGTGCGATTATTTTTGTTTCTTCACTGATGGCGTTTTCTCTTCTTGTCGGGGGAGCGTTCTATTTTAGGCGGATGGAAAGAAGCTTTGCTGATGTGGTTTAGGGTGAGCCTATGAGTGATCTTGCCATCAGAGTAGATGGTCTGAGCAAGCAGTATCGCATCGGTAGTAAACAGCAAGGGTATAAGACTTTGCGCGATACTCTGGCTGCAACTCTTCTATCTCCTTTTCGCCGTGCCCAAGATTTACTCCGCGGGCAGGCCTATGGTGCGGCAGAGTTGGGCGAGACTATCTGGGCGCTCAAGGATGTCTCCTGTGAGATCAAGCGGGGCGAGGTAGTTGGCATCATTGGGCCGAATGGAGCAGGCAAGACCACGCTTCTCAAGATACTTTCCCGCATTACCGAACCCACAGAAGGACAAGCTGAAATCCAGGGCCGGGTGGGTTCCCTTTTGGAGGTTGGCACCGGCTTTCACCCTGAACTGACAGGACGCGAAAACATCTATCTAAATGGTGCTATTTTGGGCATGAAGAAGGCGGAGATTGAACAAAAGTTTGATGAGATGGTCAGCTTTGCCGAGATTGACAAGTTCATTGACACCCCGGTGAAGCACTATTCCAGCGGCATGTATGTACGGCTAGCATTTGCTGTGGCTGCCCACCTGGAACCGGAGATCCTCTTGGTGGACGAGGTGCTGGCCGTAGGAGATATGGCTTTTCAAAAAAAATGTTTGGGAAAGATGGATGATGTGGCCAAAGAGGGGCGGACGGTTCTGTTTGTCAGTCACAACATGGGGGCGATACAACAGCTGACCGAAAGGTCTATCTTACTTGAAAATGGGAAATTAATTCTGGATGCAAAAACTCCCAAAGTTGTTGAGGTCTATCTGGACGAAACTGTTGCTTCAGAAACCACCACTAACCTAGAAACAAAAAGGGAGGATTTCAAAGTTAATTCCATACGGTTTAATTATGATGTTCTCGAGAGTGGCTTTAACAAACCCTTGCAATTCGATTTGAGTCTATCGGTTGAAAGAGACAAATATGACGTACTTTTTGGTATAGCGATAGTTAATTCTATCGGAGCAAAGATAATGGTTTCTGAATGTGTAGTTAAAAAACTATCATCATCTGAAATTAGCTTAAGTATAATTATCAATAATCATTATTTACCTCCAGGTAGTTATATCATTAATCTAGGTATTGAAGTGAGGGGAGAACTAATATTATATCAAGAAAGAGTATTAAGATTCGAACTATCTGACTTGAATATCGACAATCCGACTTTGGTGCAAAAAAGAGACAAAATTGGATCATACATTCCCAGTGAGTATATAATCAATTAACTATGAGCAGATTTATTATTATAACGACAATTAACCCTAAATCCGAGGGCATAGCTCGATTTGAACGCATGGATGGCTGGAACATTGTGGTGGTAGGAGATAAAAAAAGTCAACCAATTGCGTCCTCGAGCAGTCTTACCTTTCTATCGGTGAATGACCAGATGAAGCTAGGATACGATCTCGTCGAAGTATGCCCTTATAACCATTACACCCGCAAGAACATCGGATATCTTTATGCCATGCAGCATGGTGCAGAAGTAATCTATGACACTGATGATGACAATCTTCCTTATGACAGCTGGCGCCTGTTAGATTTTGTCTGCAGTAGGAAAATTGTATCTGCTCTCAAGTTCGTAAATATGTACAAGTATTATACCGAGGAACTGATTTGGCCAAGAGGGTATCCATTAGATGATATCTATAAAGGAACCACTTTAGATTCAGAAGAAATACAACCGGTAGAGGTCGGTATCTGGCAGGGTCTGGCTGACAATGATCCTGATGTAGATGCTGTTTATAGACTGGCCGTAAACAAGGAGGTCAGATTTGCAGATAATCCTCCAGTCGTACTTGAAAGAGGGAATTATTGTCCGATTAATTCACAAAATACCTTTTGGAGCAAGAAGACATTTCCATATCTCTATCTCCCAGCGACCACCAGTTTTCGATTTACCGATATTTTGAGGGGCTACATTGCTCAACGTTTATTATGGGAGCAAAACCTTTGTCTTGGGTTTACTGGGGCAACCGTTTACCAAGAAAGAAATGAACACGAGTTGATGAGGGATTTTGAGGACGAGGTGGAATGCTATTTACATACGAAGCCAATAGTCAGTCTGCTCGGTTCGCTAAATTTGACCTCTGAACCCGTTACAAACTTAATGACAGTGTATGATAGCCTTGTTGATAATGGTTTGGTAAGCACCAGAGAATTAATCACACTCCAGGCATGGCTTGCTGACCTCAGAAAATTTCACCAATAAAAAGAAGAGGCTCGAGGAATGGAAAAAACAGAATTTCTCACAATATTTCCAACCTTTGAAAAACTTGAGGTAGTCAAGAAAACTCTGCCAAGCATCATCGAGGAGACCAATAAAAATGACGCAAAAATAATCGTCCATGATTCTAGTGTCAAAGGCCGGAAGGAAAAATGGGATTATTTGCTAGAACTCAATGAGAACAATGATTTTTTTCTCATATTATCAAACAATCTTTCCATGGCACATGCGAGGAACATGTGCATGCAACTCGGACAAGAACTCTACGCACCTGAATATATATGTATGCTTGAAGATGACCATGGATTTGAGGAGAGTCTCATTGAGGAATTAGTGGGAGCCATGAAAAAATACTATGGCAAAGTATCTCCTAATGGCTTGCGATACGGGATGTTCAGTGGTTGCGCAATTCACACCAATGCAGAACTGATTCAAACTGAAGATGGCCATTCTTATCCTGCAGCAGACCAAGCACCGTTTAACTTAGGGGGATTCAATAGTTGTTTTCGATGTGCCCCGACAAGTCATTGGATAAACATCTTGAAGGGATATGATACGGATGAATACTTGATCTCAACCTATCAAACAGCAAATATCAGATGGAGGAATTATCATAAAGGATTTACTTACCTTATTGTCAAAGATGGCATCAAAGTTTTTGCAGTGGAAGGTGATGGTCGAGGTATGTCAAATGAGGAAGAATTAAAACTATGGGATGAAGAATACACCGCTAGCGACAAGAGAAGTAATTATTTAGGAAAAAAATGATTATTTTCATGTTAAATAAAAGAAAACCATAAGAAAATTTAGTAATAATCTTCTTGCAATAAATAAAATCAATATAGAATCTGCTATTTATAAACAGTAGGAATTAGGTAAGTAAGCAACGATGATATTCAAAAAGTTGTTCAAAAAAGAAAACTCGAAAAAAATATTACTAGTATCATTACAAAAGTCAGGTACCCATCTAATTCATAAAGTAATGGAAGAAGCTGGCTTTATTGGTAGGGGTGTGGGCAAAGGTTGTACAATTTCAGATTTTCGAGAGTTGAAGAACAATGAGTACTTGTGGTCTCACTTTGCCCCCTCGGATGAAGTCCAGATGGCGTTGGAAGAAGGCAATAGATCAGTGTACATCGTATTCAATTTTCGTGATCCCAGGGATGTGCTTGTGTCCTGGTTCCATTGGACGCATCCTAACAACCAGAACATTATGCATTCACATCAACGTTACATGCAAAAGGTGTATGGCCATTTTAACGATGATGAGTTAATAGAGATATTCATAAAAAATGAGAAATTTCGTGAGGTTGAATACAATCCCATTGAGCATTTTAGATGGTCGAGAATACTGTACTTTCATCCAGGGGTGCTTAACGTTCGATTTGAAGATCTTGTAGGATCAAAGGGCGGAGGAAGCGATGACAAGCAACTGGAAACAATTAAGAATATTTTTGAATATCTCGACGTTGATGGCGTCGACCCGAAAAAGATAACCCGTAACATTTTTGATGAAGGGAGTCCTACGTTTAGAAAGGGAATGATTGGAGGGTATAAAGAATCGCTTTCAAAGGAACAACTGAAATTGTTTAACCAACTCCATGGTGATGTAATTGAGCAGTATGGATATGAGTTGGATGAGGTGTAATATCAAAAAGTTACAAAAAATATTCAGTTTTAAAGAAAACTATAATAAGTCTTACTCTCAGAGTGGTGAAGATATTATTGTGGAGCGAATATTGTCACTCATGAGCGTGGGTGAGCCGAGTTATCTGGATATCGGTGCCCATGACCCTGTGATGTACAATAATACGTATCTATTCTATGAAAAAGGTTCAAGCGGCGTAAATGTAGAACCTGATCCAGAATGTTTTCTGAAACTCGCATCTCAGAGACCAAGAGATGTTAATCTCAACGTGGGGGTAAGGTCTCATGAGGGAACTTTCAATTATTATGTAATGACGAGCAGATCCCTCAATACCTTTTCTGTAGCCGAGGCTAAGAGGTATGAAAGCTATGGCAAACAGAAAGTTGAACAGGTAGTTAAAGTTGAAGTGGTAAATGTTAACGAAATTTTAAGTGAATACTTTGAACCTGGACCTAATTTTGTCTCCCTCGATGTTGAAGGGCTGGAAATGGAGATTCTCGAGAGTTTTGATTTCGAGGCATCTCGACCAGAAGTTTTTTGCATTGAGACTCTGACATATACCGAAGACAATACAGAAGAAAAAGTTGTTGATATTATCGAATACATGAAGGAAATGGATTATATAGTTCATTCCGATACATACATAAACACAATCTTTGTTGACAGAGAATCTTGGTTGAAAAGAGGTGCGAACTCATAGCGTTGGTAAGCTTTATGAGATGGAAATTAAATCATAATTTTTCACCTAGTCTAACGAGATTCAATGCTGTCAGAGTGTATTTCCGAATGCACGTGACTGTAGATAATTGATGAAGCTCTCAGTCTGATTGATTAAGACTGCCGAATCAATATTTGCCGGATATGATACTTATCATCTTGCATGGGCGGCGCGCATACGTGCACAAAGGTAAACCATACTTCCTATTGATCTCTCAGCACGTTTATACTTATCAACCCAAATCTCAGCTGGTAGTCAAAGGTGGCAGGTGAATGCATGCTGATTCTCTATGTGGCAATGCAATATGATTATGGTAGGCCCGAAAGCGGTTATAGCTTTGAGCACTACAACTTTTATGATGCCCTACGCCACATGGGGCACGATCTTCTCTACTTTGACTATATGAGCCTCATGCAAGAGCGTGGACGGAAATGGATGAATCATCGTTTATTGGAGGTAGCCAGGACGGAAAAGCCGGACCTGATGTTTACCGTTCTCTTTGAAAATGAACTTGACCAGAGGGTGGTACGAGAAATATCGGAAAATACGAACACGGTAACTATGAACTGGTTCTGCGACGACCACTGGCGCTTTGAGAATTTTACCCAGAGATGGGCTCCTTGCTTCAATTGGGCAGTAACTACTGCCGAGAGTGCCGTACCCAAATATGATCGCATAGGGTACAAGAGTGTTATCAAGAGCCAATGGGCATGCAACCCTTTTCTGTATCGTAAGTTGGCAATGCCACGGGACTATGATGTTACTTTTGTGGGAAAGGCGCACGGCAGCAGGAGCCAGGTAATTCAGAGATTGCAGGAGGCAGGTATCAAAGTCCATGTCTGGGGAAGTGGCTGGGAATCTGGGCGGTTATCACAGGAAGAGATGATCAGGGTATTTAATGAAAGTCGAATTAATCTCAACCTGTCCAACGCCTCAACCCCCTTGTACTCCAGGCCCCAATCGCTCGTACAAAGATTAGTCAAAAGGTTGTTTGCCATGATAAGGGATTCTTTTTTCAAGACAGAGATATTAGCAAGAGCCAATAACGAAAAACACCATTACCCTGAGCAGATTAAGGGCCGGAACTTCGAGGTTCCGGGTTGCGGTGGTTTCCTCTTGACGGGAAAGGCAGAAAATCTTGAGGACTATTATGAAATCGATAAGGAGATAGCCTGCTTTGCTGACATGAATGATTTAATAAAGAAGGTGAACTATTATCTTCGTGATGAGCAATTGCGAGAAACAATCGCAGCCAAGGGCTACCAGCGAACCTTAGATGAGCATACCTATGTGCACAGGTTTACTGAAATTTTCCAGCGATTAGGGCTGTTGGCTGGATCCCGTCAAAGTGGATTCACCCCAGACGTGCATCCGGGAGTAACTGAGGAGATAGGCTGAATGACCGCCATACCTCTCGTTAGTGTTGTGATGTCTGTGTACGACGGAGAAAAATACCTGGACGAGGCGATTACCAGTGTTCTCGAGCAGAATTTTCAGAATTTTGAATTCATTATCATCGACGATGGCTCAACGGACGGCACCAGCAGTATCCTTCAGCGATATGCACAGATTGATAAGCGAATATGTGTCCATAGTCAGAAGAATCGTGGTTTAATCGCGTCGCTCAATAAAGGATGCCGGCTGGCTCAGGGAAAGTATATTGCCCGGATGGATGCCGATGATATAAACCTTCCGGATCGACTGGAGAGACAAGTCTACCACATGGAGGCACATTCTGAGATTGGGGTGCTTGGTACCTGGGTGGAGTATATAGACGAGAGCGGCAAGACATACGGGCAGTGGCGAATGCCTACCCAGCCAGCACTTGTAGGATGGTCCCTTATTTTTGGAACATGTTTGGCTCATCCAACGGTAATTATGCGAAGTGATGTGCTCAAGAGCCTAAATTATTATCGCCTTGAGGCCCTCCACGTGGAAGATTACGATCTGTGGACTCGGGCAAGCTTTTCGACGAAACTCGCTAATCTTCCAGAGGTATTGCTGAAAAGGAGGACGAGAGAAGGCAGTATTTGCTCTCAACATTTACAGAGCCAACAAGCAAATGTGATCAAGGTTATGCAGACGATGACCGAGAGATTGCTCGGCTCACCAGTCTCAAGCGACTCAATGTCATATCTCCACCGAACGGTGTTGGGACCGGCCTTGACCAGTTTCGAACAGATTGAAACGGCAGCGAATCTTATTCAACGTTTTTACCGAGCTTACACCAAAACTCATGCTCTCACACAGTCAGAGGCAAAAAAAGTTGCGCAGGACGCCGCCAACAAGCTGTGCCTCTTGGCCGAGTGGGCGGGCAAGATCAGTTTCTGGAAGTGTTTCCTTATCATGATGAAAACACTGGAATTAGATCCTCAAGCGTTTTTCTTTCGGCTCCCGGTGATAAGCAAAAACGTTCTCGTCGGCAGGACTGCGCTGGAATGATAAAGATATCAGTCATTGTCTGCACGTACAACAGAGCAGAACTCCTGGGTGGCACCCTTCGTACTCTGTGCCACCAGACCCTTGATACCTCTGAATACGAAGTAATAGTGGTAGACAATAACTCCACAGATAACACCCGTGAGGTAGTTGACGAATTCTGCCGCCGCTCTTCGAATGTGCGCTATTGTTTTGAGCCGCAACAAGGCCTCTCGCACGCCCGTAATCAGGGATTGCAGGAGGCTAAGGGAAAGTATGTGGCTTATATAGATGACGATGCCCGTGCCGGGGAAAACTGGCTCAAGAGAGCTTTGGCTCTGCTTGAAAACACGAAACCAGCACCTCTCTGCCTCGGCGGTCCTATTCAGCCGTTCTACAGTACCACCAAGCCCATCTGGTTCAAAGAGGAGATACGGACGTGGGGGGATAGTCCCAGGTATCTCCGGGCGGGCGAATCTTTTTCAGGCTCGAATATGATCTGGCGGAAAGAGATTTTGGAAACCCTTGGAGGATTCGATGTAACGAGTGGAGTGAGAGGTGACTACCTCTCCATAGGAGAGGAAACACTGCTTTTCGAAAAGATCTGGCACTCATTTGAGCAACCACATTTCTATTATTCACCGGAATTAGTGATACACCATTGGGTTCCCCCCGCCAAGATGACGGTAGCGTACCAATTGAAGCGGGCATTCGCAGCAGGGCAAAGATGGAACCGGCTCCATGGTCCAAGGATATCGTGGCGCCGTTTGCGGTTTCTCATAGGAGGGATACTGGACATCGTAACAATGGTGGGCCAACTACTCAGGCGACGCAAGGAACACGCCTATTTTCAAAACTGGCTGATCGTGGAAGGCAGGCCAATATTTGTCAAGCTCGGTACACTTTCTGGAGTTATGGGTCTGGATATCCGCTTGCGGCAGAGATAATAGAGGCATGAGGTGAGAGACCTGGATTTACCAAAAATTACCTTCGGTATCATCGTTCTCAATGGTGAGCCTTTTGTACGCCGCAATCTGCGCTCACTGTACTCGTTTGCCCATGAAATAATTGTCGTTGAAGGCGGTTCGCCAAATGCGGCGGCCGACACCACTGAAGATGGACATTCAGTGGACGGTTCCCTCGAAACCCTTTTTCGTTTCAAGGCTGAAGAAGATCCAGAGGATAAAATCCAGATCGTCACACGAGATACCTTCTGGACCGAAAAAGACGAACAATCAGCCGCCTATGCAGAGAGGGCTACTGGCGACTATATCTGGCAAGTAGACATTGATGAATTCTATCATCCAGAGGACATAGAAAAGACTCTGAAAATGCTGGCCATTAACCCCTCTATAAGTGGAGTTTCTTTTTATTGGCGAAACTTTTGGGGCGGCTTTGACTATTTGGTGGATGGCTGGCGGTACAGATCCAACCTCAAAAACATGAACGGAAATCGGCGAATATTCAAGTGGGGAAAGGGATATAAATATGTCTCACATCGCCCGCCGACCGTTGTGGATAATCAAGATAGAGATTTGTGCACCTTGTCCTGGGTTGGACCGGAACAGACCGCAAAGATGGGGGTATTTTGCTTTCACTATGGCATGGTATTTCCAAAACATGCGAGACAAAAGGTTAATTATTATCAAAAGTTAGTGAAAAGCTGCAAGGATATGGAAAAATGGTATTATGATTCGTATATAGAACTAAAGTATCCATTCAGAGTTCTGCACGGCTCCAAAGCTCCCAGTTGGTTACATCCTTTTACCGGTACCCATCCGCCAGAGATTCAACAGCTTATCGAAGACTGCAAAAACGGCAAATTACCTATAGAACAGCGACGCGGTGACGATATTGAACAGTTGCTCTCTTCACGTCGCTACCAAATATCTGCGACCGTGCTGGATCGTCTCTACTATGTAGTCATGCCGCTGGGGCAGTTGCTCAATCCAGAGACGATGCGCAGGCATAGTCCAGCAGCATTCAAGAATGTTTTTTCAGCTCTGAATAAGGCATGGAGACGCTTACATCAGCCTCCTTTGGAATCTCTGCCAAACGCTCCTGATCTGTTCCGTCTATACCGCTCTCTCCATGGACACCCTGAGCTCGAGCGCAGCCCTGGTGGATGGTTATACCGCGGCCGGTTCTATCCTGATTACTTAACTGTTGGCGGTGCAGCTCATTCCATTTTCCCAGAGGCCTTAAAGTTTTGCCAGGGGACTGGCATTGACCTTGGGGCGGGTTTGTGGCCTCTGCCAGGTGCTGTCCCGGTGGATGCGTCTCGGGGACCAGGCCTAAGCCGGAGTATGGCGGACTTTGAAGACGGTTCTCTGGACTACGTTTTTAGTTCTCATTGTCTGGAACACATCGAGAGTTGGCGGCAAAGCCTTGGTGAATGGATCAGCAAGTTAAAACCCGAAGGGTACCTGTTTCTGTATTTACCGCATCCGGATTGTGCCATATGGCAGCCAGGATCGCCCTTTGTAAAAGATGGCCATAAATGGATTCCGACGCCGGAGAAGATAAAACAAGCCCTTGGCGAGCTGGACTGCGAAATTGTTCAGTTTGACGATGGTCCGGACGCGATGCAGAGCTTTTATGTCTGTGGGCAAAAACAAGGCCGTTCATGAGTATGAGCCCTAAATCATCAATATCCACCAGTCATCAGCCTTGGCCTGTAATGAGTTCAGAAAAGCGCTTGGCCTCGGTGCGAGAGCTGAGAAGTGAGCATTATACCCGCTTTATGCAGCAGCTCAACCACTTTGCAGCCGAGGCCGAATTGCATCAATACACCACCTATAGCCGTGTCTGGGAGTATCCTTGGCTCTGGTCCAAACTGGAATCCTTGAAGGGACAAGGGTTGAGAGTGTTGGACCTCGGTAGTGAGCGGAGCCCCATACAGTGGTTTCTTGCAACCCAGGGATTCAGGGTAATTGTCTCGGATATCAACGCGCAGCACTGGCGAGTTTGGCGGAGGGCAAGCAAGAAACTGGGACTCTCCCTCAGCAGACGAATCATTGACGCCCAGAACGTGGACCTGCCGGCTGCCAGCGTGGACATTTACCTGAGTGTTTCAGTTATCGAACACGTGGAGGATAAGGTCAAGGCCATGATGGAGGCGGCCCGAGTGCTGCGACCGGGTGGTCTGTTGATCATGACCTTTGACATATGCGAACCAGACATGGGTATGTCTTTTCCTGAATGGAATGGGCGGGCACTGACCATGCGGGAATTCGACGAACTATTCAGGGACTCCTCATGGTTTGACCCGGAAATATCGCGACTGCGGTGGAATGCTGAAGATATCCCGGAATACTATTCGTGGCATCGCAATACGGCACCGCACCACAATTACATTACGGGTGCGGCTGTGGTGCGAAGAAACGAGCGTGTCTGGCTAGAAACTGCCAGAACAGGTCGTTTCCGGTCCCTTAGGGGACAGCTCCGCACCGCCACCTCAGTTGCCCTCTGGCCCATTGTTTCGAGCAAACAAGCCGTTCGCAATGGAATGGCCAGATTCATCAAGTCTCCCGGGGAAAAAGGAAGGTCTTTTCCAATCTTGCCAAGACTGTCCGTCTGTGTGGGAGCAAGTCTATTCAAGGTACTGGGCCGGCGTCAGAAAGGCGGCAGACTCAATCCTGAACGGGTGCAGCGAGCACTGGTGGTGCGGCTGGATGCAATTGGTGATGTGATAATGACAACACCATTCCTGCGAGAACTGAGAAAATTCTTACCCGGGGCTTGGATTACGCTGGTGATTAGGCCTGCCCTTTTCAACCTGGTTGAACTGTGTCCCTATGTAAACGAGATCCTTTCATTTGATTGCCATGTCCGGGGCAGCCTGAAGCATCTGCGGCTTCACATGCGAACCTTGGACCTAGCCCGGAAACGGTTCTGGAATCGCCCCTTTGATTTGGCAATCGTTCCCCGTTGGGATGCTGACATTTATCATGCCGCCTTCGTGGCTTCCTCAAGTGGTGCGACCTGGCGGCTGGCTTACTCAGAGCATGTCAATGAGAGTAAGAGCGAACTCAACAAGGGCTACGATCAACTTTTTACTCATATCCTGGATGATAAAACCCTTAAACATGAGGTGGAACACAGCTTGGAAATCGTTCGTTACTTAGGAGGGGCAGGAGAAGAGGAACGACTAGAGGTGTGGCTGAGCCCAGAAGATCACGCCATGGCGGAGAATCTCTTGCAATCTCACGAAGTCAGCCCTGACGACTTACTTATTGCTCTCGGCCCGGGTGCTGGTGATTTGAGACGTATGTGGCCACTTGGTAACGTCGCTGAGCTTGGGACATGGCTAAAGGAAAAATACAACGCTTCTTTGTTGGTCGTTGGTGGAAGCGGAGAAGAGTATTTGGGCCACGAACTGGAGCGTCAGCTTAGTGGCAAGGTGATCAACTCAGTGGGGCGGACAACTTTGCGACAAGTGTGTGCCCTCCTCAGACATTGCCAACTATATATAGGCAATGACACTGGTGCTATGCATTTGGCCTCAGCCGCGGGAGTGTC
>JASFGC010000015.1:0-22562 GCA_050123975.1 Syntrophobacterales bacterium
AATTGCCTCATGGAGTTGGTCTGCGGCGAGTTCTAGTATTGTCTCATTTTTTTTTATCTCTTACCTGCCCGGCAGCTTTCTCATGTAAAAACTTTTCCCACGGTAGACAAGCTCTAATATTTTCCCCTGTCTTACTAACCGATCCACAATGGACCAATCGACCTTAGCTTCCAAAAGTACCTTCTCCATGGCCTCCTCACGCATGGGATGTACCGCTGTTATGCTCAAGATATCTTCTTCTGGATCCCCGGTAAGCGAAAAATCAGTGCCTTCGTACCCGATGAGGTATTCTACAGTCCTCAGGTGCTCAGTAAAGATTTGGTAGGCCTCGTTGATACTCTTTTCATCAGGGTACTCGACCCACTTCTCTGCCGGTGGTCTGGTGGGGACTGAGAGGTAGGCTTTTGCCGGTTGCAGATGTTCTATGAAATCAGCAACTTCTGGCAATTGATCGCTATGATCGTTAAGGCCACGAACAAGCATGGTCTCTGTTACCAGTTCTCCCTTGAAGTATCCGGCAAAATCCAGCATGCCTTCCAAGATTGCTGGCAATTGCAGCGCAGGTTGCGGCCTGTTTATCCGGCGCCACACCTCTTTTCGAATGCAGTCAACCTTCAGGGAAACCAAATCGGTTTTTGCAAGTTCCTTCCTTACATCCTTACGGGAGATCAGGGAGCCGTTGGTGATCACCGCAATCTTGATTCCCAAGGGCCGCAACAGCTCGATCGCTCGACCGAGATTAAAATCGAGCGTGGGTTCGCCATCGGGCACGAAGGTGAGGTAATCGATTCGGAGGCCGATGTGCCTGGCTTTTTCTACCTTTGCTTTCACTTCAGCAAAGAGCTCTCGCGGTTCATAGAAAGGAGTCCGCTGCCTTTCAATTCGAAGAGTACGGCCCAACTGACAATAGACGCAGCTATAGGTGCAAACCTTTGCCGGGATGTTATTGATCCCCATGCTGCGTCCTAACCTTCTGGATGGAACCGGACCGAATACCTTCATACCATTATCTTTCGCTGTGTGCATGCCTGTGATAAGGGTCAGGCCAGTGTGGATGCGAATGTGTAATGGCTCTGTGTTGGTGCGCGTGGCTATGGTACAGAGCGGGCGGCATCTCTGGGTGGACGTGATCGTGATGTCCGTCGTCGTGTCGATGGCAGTGCTTATGCACGATAGCTTGATGTTGATGTACATGGGAGTGTTGTTCGAAGAACAAAAACGCCAGGGAAATAATGATAACCAGTGTGGCAAGTATTTGAGCCAGTGAAATGGGCTCTCCGAGAAGAGTGGCAGCCAAGATAACCCCAAAGAATGGCGAACTCGAAAAGATCACCTGACTTCGAGTGGCACCAAGCTTCTGAGCTGAAGTGATGTAAAGCACGATGCTGATCCCATACGAAAAAACGCCAACGGTGATAGCCATTGCGGTCAAAGAGAGTGCAGCAGTGTAGGCGTTCAGACCTATTCCGATACTGAAGTTCACCATACCCGCCACCAAACCCTTCCAGAATGTGGTCTGTGCAGGGGTTATGCCAGTGATCAGGGCGGTATAGTGATTGTCCAAACCCCAGCAGACACAGGCCAGGACGACCAACAGACCAGCTTGCACCCCGGCGCATCCCTCACTTATGGTGAGTAGGGTCGCTGCTGTGAGCATTCCTACTGTGGCAACCGAGCTGTGGAGGTTTAACTCATCGTGGAAGAAGAGATATCCAAGAAGCACAGTGACGATGAGCTCCAAGTTGAGCCACAGAGACACTGAAGCTGATGATGCGAGCCGCAGCCCGAAGAGTAAGAACACCGGTCCCAGCACACCACCCATGCTGATTGCTCCAATGAGCCGAAGACTGGTGCGGCGATCCCAATTCCAGGGCCATGAAAACGTCCGTTCGTGGAAAATCAAGGGGAGAACCCCGAGGGCAGCGCCCAGGTAGAGCAACCCAGCTAGCTGAAAGGTCGGAAGAGCCTGCAACAAAGCCTTGCTTGCGGGTGTTGCCGCACCAAACAAGAGTGCAGCAAGGAGAGCCATCGCCAGTGGTAATTTCGACATCCTAGACCTTTATCCCTCTCCATAGACGCTTCAGATTCTTAAAGAAAAATCATTCACCATAACCTACCTGGATCAGGGAACATCCAGCAGGCACAGAATTACTCCCTGAGTTCTGTGAAGGATCTTGTTTGCACGGTTTCCCAAAAGATACGAGGTTTTCTTGTGAAAACTCTTTTTGCCCATTAACACGATTTCATAGTGCTTATTCTCAATGTTTACTATTTTGGACAATATCACTCCACCACCCATACAGTGCAGTTGCGTGCATGGTTGACGATCTTGCTGGAGATACTGCCGAAGATAAACTCTTCACTTCGAGAAAGACCCTGCCGTCCAACTACGATGGTATCATATTCGGTCTCGTCTCGTTCTGCCAGGATGCACTCCGCCATAGATGGGCAGTAGCGGATCGGGGAACGGACTAAAACGTCACTGGGCTGAAAACCTGCACGAATCAATATCTGACGATAACTCTCCAACATGACATCAACGTCACCTCTGTGTTGGCTGAGCCATTTTTCTTTATCGGTAGAAGTTGGAAAGAAGTCCTCTTCTGGTACAGGGATCACGTGCAGGATGGTCACCTTAAAACCTTCTATCCCGCCCAGGAACTGAGCCACATAGGAAACTGCCCGACGGGCGTTCTCTGATTCATCAACCGCAATCAGGATATTTTTGTTAGTAGTCTTCTTCTCAGCAGCCATGAGTATCCCTCCTTCATTATTTGAATCCTTTTGGCCAGCATGCTCTGGAGCAGGCAATTCCAATAGATGTAGGCAGAGATCAAGCAGCATGTTTGAACTCTTGCAAATCCTCCAGGAGTTGCCCTGTGTTTTCATAAAACCAGTTGGCACCCTTAGAAAAATGCATGAGCACTCGGTTTAGGGACTCCGGGATGAAAGGGTAGATCTTCTTCAGATTGACCACTCGATTAGCAAAAACTATATTCAAATCTTCCTCCGTCAATGTGCTCAAAGCTGGATGGTCCTGCTTCTTAAGATCTCGCAAAAGCACGTCTCCCTTGCCCACCAGAAATACTAAGACATTGCCCAAACCAAAAAGATCGTAACCGTATATGTTCTCCCTGTGACGATAATTCAAATCGAAGTCGATCCAGCGGTACCGCCCGCTATCCGAATCCATCAGAATATGGTCCCGTCTTATGTCCCCGTGCTTTTCGCCATGCTCGTGGAGAAAGCGAATAGCCTGGATACATTCCATAAAATTATCAATAATATTAGGGAACAACTGGTAAAAATAGGCCTCACCATCAAGATTCATATGCCACACATGGGTGGAGAGAGGGTTACCTTTTATAAAGTCGAGCACCCGGACTGGGTTACTCTTTTCATCTTCAACGGTAAATCCGTGCATAAAGTTGTCAGAGTGGGCGACCAGATTCAGAATACGAGCTTCCTTCGTGGGGCTGCGAAAACATTCGTACTCGATGCCTCCAATGTCGGTCACAAATCTTTCATAAAATACTAGTTTGAGGATTTTCAACTGTCCTGTGGTCAGGTCAATGGCTCGCTTGACCCAAAACTTGACTTCATCAACCAAACCAAATCGTAGCTCCTTGGCATTGTGGCGAATGAGATAAGGTTTTCCACCAAGGACAACCACATCGTCATACTCAACACCGAAGAAGTTGGTTGTATCTTTGTGGATTCGAAAACGACTGGGGATCTTATGGTGAGGCAGCCAATGGGAAGCCATTTCACGAAGGTCGTCTTGAGAAAAGGACTCTGTCATAAGCGTTTGTAGGTGAGTGAATACATCTGGTGTACAAAAACAAGAACTGAGTGTTAAGTCCACCCACCACACCCAAAAGTAGACTGTTTAGAACGGGTCGTCTTCGTTTCACCGTTGAAACAATTACATTGGTTGTTCTGATCTGCACACATGCATAAGAAAATGGTCAACACAGTATGTGTGATCTTCTGAGAATCCCCAGAAGCTCATTCGTTTCAAAAGCCAGATAATCCTCCAAGTCCTTCAAAGGATAATTGAGCAATCTCTTCGTTCGTGACAACGATGCAGGAGGTTTTCGGGCAAAACGCTGTGCCGTTTTGAGTACAGTATCCTCTAGCCTCTCATAAGGTACAACTTTATTTACCATACCGAGCTTCAGGGCTTCATGAGCAGAGATACGTTTTCTGGAGAGCAAGATTTCATATGCCTTGCAGTGACCCAGTTTCTTTTTGAGGAAATAAGCTCCTCCTCCCTTCGGAACCAATCCCAGTTCGAGATAGGGCTTATGAATAACGGCGTTGTCTGCGACTATTTTGTAGTCACAGGCGAGATCCACATAAAAATCCTGCGAAATCATGTTTCCATGGCCGACGCTTATAAAGAATTTATTTGATCTGACTATTTTGACAATGAGTTGATCGTAGGCTCTGTACATTCTGCTCAAAGTCCTTTCATCTATTTTGGATTCAGCTAATAGTTTGTAGAATTCGAAATACTCTTCAACCGGAGATCTCTTACGTTTGTCCGTTATGATGACAACCCGGATAGAATCGTCATTCGAGTACAGATCCAGATAGCTAAACAGTGCCGTTTTATTGACCAAGTAACTGAAAGGCAAGAGCACATCTCCCTTGAAAGTCAGGGTTGCAATATTGTCGTTTGTTTCTACGGTAAAGAACCCATTATTGTTGTTGAAAAGTTGATTTTTCATAGTTACAACATCCTGAGAAGTTATCGACTTAATCTTGGTACCGCTCTGCCAGGCATCAAGTTTTTTTCGGATACTGCAATCATTTTTCTCATTGCTGTAGACGTCTCAAGCCAATCCCACAACCCTATAAGGATTAACGACCAAAACAGGTGCCACAGAGTGCATGACCACGTACTTCGCCACCGTGCCAAAGAGGGTGTGTTCCAGACTCTTACGGCCGTGTGTACCCATAATAACCAAGTCTATTTTCTCCTTCTCCACTGTCCTGACAATCTCTTCACCGGGGTCGCCCACGGCCACTCTTTTCCTGAAATTGGGGCAATCCAGCAGGTGTTTATCACAGAAATGCTCCACCATCACTTCTAATTCCTGCACAGTCTTCTCTAGAACAGTATTCGATTTGCTCTGCTTCCGGGCACTCTTATAGAGGTGTAAGTTTCGGGCCACGTAAAGCAAGTAGATCTCGGCTCCATACTTGTCCGCCAGCGAACGGACATACGGAAGCACCTGTAACGAGCACCCCGTAAAGTCGCAGGGATACAAAATCCGCTTGATGTCAACCATCGCTCACTCCTTGCTGATTTCACCAAGATTACGCAGCCGTCATGGCAGTCACCGATATAACTATTCGTCACTGGACCACCCAAACGGCGAGACCGTGGCAATTGTCCAGCACCTTCCTCACAACGCTTCCCATGAAGAACTCTTTCACCATGGAAGTGCCGTGTCGACCGAGGACAATGGTTCCATGGCCGTTGCTGCGGGCCTCATCCAGAATGTCTTTGGCCGCGCTTCTGGTGCCGTCCACCACTTTGGTGATAATCTGCTCCTCCGCGAGTCCTGCCTTCAGAAGTATCTCTCTGGCTTGTTTCACTTGGGGAGCTATCCGTTGTCCTGCTTTGTGCTTCCAGAGCTTTTCCAGTTCTGGCGCTTCTTCTATTACCTCCAGAGGAATGAAGCGCCTAAGATGTCTCATGGAGTGAAACAGGGTTACATGACAGTCAGTCCCAGAAAGCATAAACGCGACATGGTCCACTGCTCCCAGGGCGTAGTGTGAAGCGTCTAGGCAGACAAGAACATTTCTGGATGTGACCTCACCTTCCACAATCCACACAGGACACACCCGGCAATGCTCCAGAGTTCTGCTTGCGACCTCCCCCATGAAAAAAGCCTCCAAGCGGCTCCTTCCCCGGGTAGTCATGAGAACAGCGTCTGCCAGCTTGCCCTCGGCCCATACACAAATCTCCTGAGCAACGGATATTTTCTTTTTCAAATAAAATGTTTTGATACGATCTTCAGGAAAACCCTTGTGGATCAGTGCTGTTTTTGCTTCCGTCAAAATGCGCTCAGCCATACGGATGTTCTTTGCCCTAACAGCCTTCAGTTTCGCAGCAGTCACATGATCCATCGTTGGATCTTCGGTAAGAGTCAGAGGTAATGACGGCAACACGTAGAAAATGTTCACTTCGATGCTATGGTGAGGTCCATACATGAGGTTTAGATAGTCGAATGATCTCAGAGCGTTTTCAGAGCCATCCACACCTATGGCAATCATTTTGGTCAACTCATTCATGGCGTCCTCCTTTTTTTGCTATGAGTCGAGCCCTCCTCCCTGAGTTGCCAGTACCCTTGTTCTTCAAGGCTGAGTTGCCAGCACTTTTGTTCGACAAGATCCTTCGACGGGTCAGCCTCACAGTCGCAGATCCAGGGGTTTCCCCTGCCATCGAGGACTACCTTCATCGGGCGAGATCTTCTGCGACTCTCTTGCAACGATTTCTCAGTACGCGTTTTTCTTCTCTGTTGAGATCTCCTCATTTGTTTGCTAACCATTGGCCCTGTCCTTTCCCTTTAGGGTTCTGAAGTTCCGGCCTATAATCTCATGTTCATGTATGAAGTTTTCTTCTCTGCATCGTGATCACTTGAAACAACCTCCATATTCCTCTCTTTGTATAATTAGAATTCGCAACAGCCGTGCCAGTCCATGCTATATCAAGAGTTGTGTAGAGGTGATCGCGGAATGCCTTGCGGGAAGCCCAATTGCGGTTTGTGGTTTAAACGGTGGGTCACAAAAAAGGTAGCGAGGTGACTACTGTGTGGGGCTCTATGGTTGCACAGTGGCTACTCTTTCGAGCGGCCATTCATCTCAGAAAAGAAAACGTTTAATTTGGCCATTTCTATAATGCAGCTGAACCCTGCGATTGCCAGGTTCCTAGCGGTAAGGATAAAACCAATGCCAACCGTATCTAAGATGGCTTTGGTGATGGCGCTGAATGAGTTCGCATTCTTTGGATATGTTCAATTGATTGTCGTGGCTGCACTGCTGATCTTCAGGTTAAGGCTGCCACGCCCGAAGAGAAATGAAGTGATAAACAAATGCAGCATTATCTCCTGAGGAGCGGAAGAGATTTCTCCAGAGACCATTGGTCCTTTGAAGCTCTCAAAGGAGTCTTCTCTCTCCTGTGGCCTGCTGGCATGGTTGCAGGTTTGCAATTCTTTCAAATTATTAATATCATTACCTAATATTACCTCAATTCAACAATCACTGCCGAAAAATCCCCCCATCTTTCCAGGCAGTTATGCCAACTTCGTAGATAAATGACGTAATATCAAACGCTTAAGTTAATTTTGTTCCAGTGGCATGATAGTTGCCATTTTTGGTGATGAGAGATGATGGATTGATGATGTATTTGCCCTCAAGAGTAGTTCGCCTTTGATGGAAAGGACGCTGTAAACAAAGCTTTTCAGAAGCGAGAGCTTCGGAGGAGACCCTCTTGAGCACCAAGGAGAGAAAATTTCTGATTGCGGTGGATGGATCACCACATTCTCTTAATGCAGTAAGCTATGCTGCGCAATATTGTGGGCCGGCAGGTGTAAAGGTGAACCTCATGCATGTACTGCCCACCGCGCCTGAGACCCTCGGGGATCTGGAGAAAGACGTCCATTTCAAAGAGAAGATGACGACGCAATACGTTGAATGGACTCAAAATGCCAGGCAGTTGGCCCAGCAGTTCCTCGATGATGCCCTGGATCTACTTATTGGGGCCGGGATACCAGAAAATGAGGTCGGCGTTGTTCTTCAGGAGCGCAAAGTTGGTATTGCCCGCGACATCATAGAAGAGTCTGTCCGGGGCTATGAAGCGGTTGTGGTGGGACGTGGTGGCTTGAGCAACAGGGAAGGCCCTTTTCTCGGCAGCGTATCCAATAAAATCGTTGAGAAGATTAATGCCATTCCCGTGTGGGTCATAGGGAGTGAAGCCCGCGCAAGAAAGATGCTGCTGGCCGTGGACGGTTCGGAAAATTCGCGTAAGGCGGTAGATTATGTAGGGACATTTTCCTCTTCAACCGAGTCAGAAATTACCCTTTTTCATGTGGTGCGAAAATTCGGATTTTTGGATGATCCGACCCTTCGCTACACTGAGATAGCAGAGTTTTGGGAAGAGGTAAAAAGCGATATCCCGCGCATGTTTCGTTCCTATAAGACGAGTCTTGAAAGGGCGGGGGTAACTGCCTCGAAAATCTCGAGCCAAGCTACTCTGGATAGACCCAGCCGTTCAGGGGACATTCTCAGAGAAGCTCAGGAGGGGGCCTACGGTACCATCGTCATGGGCCGAAGGGGTATGTCCAAAGTCCACCACTTCGCAATGGGTCGAGTTGCCAACAAGGTTCTCAGCCGGGCGGAAGCTTTTGCTGTATGGATCGTGCCATGACTTATGCCATTCGTCTCTTGTTTACCGTGTATCTGGCCACCTTGAGGTATTTCGAGTTGTTTTTTTAAAACCGTTAGAACAGAAAGCTAACATTGGTAAGTGAGAAAGGAGTTAGCCATGCATGATTACAAAAAAATCCTCTTTCCTGTGGATTTGTCCGAGGCCTCCCCTAAAATCGTACCTCATGTCCGTGAGATGGCGGCGAAGTTCGATGCGGAAGTTCACCTTCTTTTCGTGGCTCGCATTCTACAGCACTTCACCAGCATCTACGTGCCTCACCCCTCGGTTAATAAGTTTGAAACTGAGATTGTAAAAGGAGCAGAAAAAAAGCTGCAAGAGTTCACGGAGGAATACTTCAAAGATGTCCCTTGTAAGGCACGGGTGGTGTTGGGAGACGCTGCCGAAGAGACCTTGAATTACGTTCGGTCCGAAGGCATTGATCTCATAGTCATGGGTACTCATGGGAGAAAAGGTCTTGAACACATAATATTCGGGAGTGTCGCTGAAAGGGTAGTGAAGAAGTCACAGATTCCTGTTCTTACGGTGAATCCTTATGGGAAACCAGGAGAATGAACCGTGTGCACTGGAACCGACAATTGATCTCAGGTCTGTCAATGATGCAGGGAGAGAGGAAAAGAACCGCGCTCAAGGTGCTCTCTGATAATACAGGAGCGATACGGGGAACCATGAGAGGACATTACACGAGTCAATACAAAATGAGGATTTTGCTGGCACTGGATGGTTCAGATCAGTCTTTTGAGGCGGCACAATATGTTAGCCAGCTGTTTCTGCCGCAACGTTTAAATCTGGTTCTTTTCCATGTGATGAGCAAGATCCCTGAAAGCTTCTGGGATATTGAAAAGAATCCTGCATTCAGACACCAATTAGCTCCTGTGGCAGCCTGGGCGACCCAACAGCAGACGGCGATCCAGGAATTTATGGAGAAAGCACGTCAGATGTTCAGAGATCGAGGAGTTCCAGAAGATTCGGTGGATATAAAGATTCAGGAGAAAAAGGTTGGTCCCGCCAGAGACATTCTCCGTGAGGCCCAGAGGAATTATGATGCGGTGGTTGTTGGAAGCTGGGGAGTTAGTAGGTTGAAAGATCTTGTTTGGGGAAGCATTGCCAATAAGCTGGTCGGGCATTTAATCCATAGAACGCTTTGTGTGGTGGGAGGCGAGCCACAAACTGGCAAAATTCTTGTGGCGCTGGACACTTCGGAAGAGGCCATGAGAACAGTAGATTTCGTTGGAGCCATGGTGGATGGTACAGAGAAGCAAATCACGCTCTTTCATGTCATCAGAGGCCTTAATCTCGCCTCTCAACGATACGACGTACCTCTTGTTCTCCATGAAGAGTGGGAGGCAGAAGTAAGGAAGCAACTCCGTGAGGCTGAAACATCCACTGAGGCCCTTTTCCAAAAGGCTGCTGGACGTTTAGAACAGGCCGGCGTCGAAGATGATCGAATCTCCACGAAAGTCGTTACAGAAGTGCCCAGCCGAGCCAACGCCATTGTCGACGAGGCCAAAAAAGGTGGTTTTGGCACCGTTATCGTGGGGCGAAGAGGCCTGTCGCGGATTGAGGAGTTTTTCTTGGGCCGCGTGAGTAACAAGGTTCTGCAGCTGGCCAAGGAAATGGCGGTTTGGGTAGTAACCTAGTTCCCCTTTCGCTTGTTTGCCGCTATAGTCCTAAGGCGTAGAGAACTCCTCCCACTCCTAGGCCGAAAACAAGATTGAAGAGCTTGATGACCACCGAATCTTTGATGCTATAGGAAAGCAAGGGGAGCATGCCGTGCCCATCCTGAACGAATGATGTGGTGAAAAGCACGGAAAACGGAATGAGTCCCTGAGCATACATCATCACAAAAACCAAGTGCGGGCCGGACTCCGGAATGATTCCCATCAACGCCCCTATAACCATTACCCACACCAGGTTTTGCTGAATGAATGTCTCTAAGTTCCAAAAAGCCATCCCCCAGTGCACAAGAAACAGGGCACCAAAGCTCCACAGAAAAACACGGAAAAGGTGCTTTTTGATGATGTGGTCCCAGATATGGTCATGGAGGTAGTGTTCAGAAGCGACGAACGCTATGTAAAGGGAACACAGTGAGAGGCCCATAAAGGTAACCCGCTTCCAATTCCAGGACTCCGGGCCAAGTGCTCCAAGGCCTACCAGCACTATGAAGGAACCGATGAGGGTGATCAGAAGAAAGCGAGTGAAAGAAAGCGAGCGAAAATTCACCAGGAGATTTTTGGTTCTAAACATCTCGCCAATGGTAACTGCATTTGTGTTTTCAGGCAGACAGTGATCGCAATGGGCTGCCCTGCAAGCTTCGCAGGGAACAATTCCAATGAGCTGAATGAGCTTATCACTCAACCAAGCAAAAAAAACTCCAGCGATAAAAAGCAAGCTGAACAAAGCCAAAGCAATGCCCGGAAACTGAGTCAACATGACAAAAGCTTCATCGCCAGATGTGGCAATCATCCCCCCCACAATGGCACCAAAGGTGATCACCCCATGAACGTAAAGACTGACGTTCATGAACGCCCCCAAGCAACCGGGCGTAGAGCCAAGAAAGGAGGCCAATGTATATTGCCGCCAATGGCCGCCTTGCATCAGGGCTGATAAGCGTTGCTCACTAGCCGTGTCGATAAAATCGACCAGGAGCATCATGACGAACACGAAGACCGTAATCATCAAGGCATGTTTAGCAATAGATATGATTTCCACTTGCGGAGCACCTCGCTCTGAGACGTCAGGCCCACTGAGAACAGCTTGGCATAGCCGTTATGAAACGAAAAATAATCTGTCAACATTGAAGCTCCCTGCAGCAAGATCTGTAGACGAGACTTGTCGACGAGCTCAAGTCGTGTCGCTCAAGTCGAGTCGCTACGGGCAATGCGTTTGCTGTAGCATTTTCAACACGGAGATCAATCTATGTGACAGATTAGGAGGTTACTGTTTTAAACTTATTGGTATGGTCACCACAGGTATCGTTGAGTTCTTGAGAACTTTTTCCGTGACACTGCCGAAGGGAAAGTGACCTCCTTGTCCATG
This sequence comes from Syntrophobacterales bacterium, assembly GCA_050123975.1. Classification (GTDB taxonomy): domain Bacteria; phylum Desulfobacterota; class Syntrophobacteria; order BM002; family BM002; genus BM002. The sequence continues at coordinate 11,498 of JASFGC010000015.1, forward strand.
GGTGGCCATCACCACCATGTCCACCTGGTTTTTTTCGATGAAATCAAGTATTTTTTTTGCTGGATCTCCTATAGCAATGTGCTTGATATATCGAGGAGCCCCTTTTAGATACTTGTCGCAAATTTGATCCAGCCGCTTTTTCGCCTCTTTCTTTTGCCATTCCTGGATCTTATCGATGTGAGTCCGACCGAACTCCCCGTACCAGGATTCGTGATGTGCCACGTCTTCAATCACATAGAGCAGGTGTACCTCTGTCTGATATTTCTCAGTCAGAGATGCGACGTAGCCTAAAGCTTTTGCGGCATTACCTGAGAAGTCGGTAGGCCATAACAGTTTTTTCACTTCCATTTTGATACCTCCTTTTTCCATGCCTACAGTCGAACACAGGAATGTAGTTCGGGAAAAAGCACCAGCAGCTAAAGAATCAAGAAATAAATTTTTCGCTTCGGGTGGCGAGAGATATTTTTTGTCTTCCTCTTCAGAAGCACTAGCTCGCAGCAACATCTTGTTTGATGCTGACATGCTCTTCATTGTGGATCAGCAGTTCACTTTCGACTCGTTTTAAAAATGTACCCGCTAATTCAACGAGCGCCATTTCGATACGGCCGAGCATACGTGTTAAAAAGTTGTATGCTATGCTCGCCGGAATTGCCACTGCCAGACCTATGGCAGTGGTAATCAAAGCCTCCGCGAGACCTGGAGCCACGGCAGCAAGGGTGGCCCTCTTCATCAGTCCAATGGCGTAGAATGAGTGCATAATTCCCCAAACTGTGCCAAACAGGCCGATAAAGGGTGCAACATTTACACAAGTGGCCAGAAAAGAAAGCGAGCCGAAAAGCCCCTCCACCTGGTAGCTGACTTCCTGCCGCAACGCATTGCGCAGGTTCTCTATGAAGAGCCCGGCCACTTTATCAGTAGGCGTGTCAAGTTTTTTCAGTCGTCTAAACTCATGCACGCCCTCTAGGACCAGTTGGTAAGAAGGCGAGTCAGGAGTCTGGCTAAGGAGCCGGATGGAAGTACGCAAATTTCTGGCCTTTTGAAAAGTAGACAAGTTTGAAACAGCCTTTTTCCTCGACCTATCCAGCTGCACCAGTTTGAAGAAAATGAGGGTCCAGCTGGTTACCGACATAGCTGCCAGGATGGCAAGTATAATTTTGATTACTATGGATGACCTGCTGATCATTGACCAGAGGTCGATTTCAACCATGACAGTCCCTTCATCTAAGAGCTCGATTCACGCCAGAATTCTCAGACTCGAAAACGCCATATGTGTCTTCTCTCGGGTCGTACTTGGTGAGGCGCGGCCTTTTGGCCTAGCCCGGATATTTCATGAATAACTTGCTGCGGCCACGAAACTGGGAACCCGCTTGCGGGACTGAGCGGAGCGCAGCGAGCGCGAATTATATGGCCGTCCTTCCTGGCGTCCTCGGGTGTCGGCCCCTGCGACGTACCGTTCAGGTACGCCTCGAAACCAACACCCTGCGGTTGCCAGGTTGCACAACCATCTGCGTGGTCTCGCGACAGCAATTCATGAAATATCCATAGAGCCACAGGACCCAAATCTACTCTAAAGGCTCTGGGCAGCCTCCTCCTCACTAAGCCGCCAACATCCCTGCGCGGCCAGGTCTTCAGAGGGATCCACATCTTGCGCGCAAATCCAGGGATTGCCCTCGCCGTCCACCACTACCTTCGTAGGGGGAGCTCCCCGGGACACGTCCTTGAACGGCATCTCCACATAGGAGCAAGGATCACGATAGGTGAAAACCAGTTTTCGCTCTTTAACCAGATTCTCCAGAACCTTTTTGACCCTGAAGATGGGAACCTCTAAAATACTAGAGACTGTCATCACCACTGAGTGAGGTCTTTGACGTTGATCCTCAGCGGCAATGACCAGATCCATGATCTTTTTCTTGATCTGCTCGGATTGAGTCATTTTTCATTCTCCCTTTCGATTTACGCCCATTTTGATCCCAGCGTGATGGTAAGACTGCAAACCTGGACTTCCCATTAATTCCACTGTCTATTCACAAAGGTATCCCTGTCCCTGAGACCGATCCCAAGACCCTCTCTTTCATCAAGAATCGCAACTGCTGTGCCACCTTTGTTTTAATGAATACATGCTCAGGGAGTTGCATGAATTCCCTGATTGCATGCGGATTTGAGGCTCGCCACTTAGAAAGGTAATGATCACAAGGGTAGCAATAGGAATACTATCAGGGCCTTTAAGGTTGCAGGATAGCTACCCTGCCAGGCGGCTCTCTTTCTTTCTCATGAACAAGAATAGGTAGTGTCCCTCTGAAAACCGCGTTTGTGGGTGTCATTCTGAGGAGTCCCGCCAGCGGCGGGATAACGAAGAGTCACATAGTTGCTGGATCCGCAGAGATTCTTCGCTGAGTTTATCCTGAGTTTACCGAAGGACTCAAAATGACAGAAAAGAGTTTCCGGATGGACACTAGTTACAGCTTGCTACCTTACCGAAAGATGCAGGTTGAAGGGTTCTGCAATTCCGTGGCACTTCTGGAATGGCTTTCCGACCGAAAATCTCTCATTCAGAGGTGAAGACGTAGATACGTGCATGTTGAAAATGCTCCAGCGAGCGCATTCCCCGCAGTCCGCCTCAGGCGGACTGCGGGGAGCTTCAATATCTGACGGCACCTTGTGTTTCGCAGGGGCGGGGTTTTTCCTTGCCGGATAAGCCTATCGATGACAACATATATAGACGCACGCAGATGACCATCGTTTTTAGGGGGAGCGCGCCTTCAGTGCACAAGCTTTGCGATGGTTGCAAAAATGCAATGACCTTAACATATTAATATAATTTAATAATATAGCTTTCATCCTGCCGTAATTTCCGAAAATTACCCCTCTTTTTCGTTGGCATTTTTTCCATGCTACAAATAAACCGAAGAATATCATTACATTACAAGAGAAAAGACCACATGGCACAGTAGTTGCCATTTTTTTCAAATGTGGAAAAGGAAAAAAACGTGGTGGATTGTGGCCAGACAATAGAAACGAGAAGGGGTGTGTTGAATATACTTTTATCTAAGCCTGTTAACGGAAAGGGGCTCAGATCAATTGACTGCCCTTTCTGTGGGGAAGGAGGGAATCATGACTGTCAGTACCTACAAAATCATCGAGGTGGTAGCCACGAGTGAAATCTCATGGGAGGATGCCGCCAAAAACGCGGTGGCAGCAGCGACCAAAAGCCTAAGAGACTTGAGAGTCGCTGAGGTTAAGGAACTTGACATGAAGATTGAAAATGGAAAAGTTGTCGCCTACCGAGCCAGGCTAAATCTATCATTTAAGTACGAAGGAGAATAAAGGAATGCAATAGGTGTCACGCCATACTTGAGCCGGAAGAGGAACTACGAAGAGGTCCAGGTTCAAGAAACTCGCATCTACAAAGAAAAGCCGACTGGTTGAATTCAGAAGCCTGTAACAGATTTTGCTGTTCTGCTACGGCTACTCCTATTCCCAGTCAATTTCCATACCTCTCAAGCAATAGGAGGATGGTCATGGTAGAAGCCTATAAACTAGCGTACATGGGGTTATTTGATACGATTTCAGATGAACAGTTAAAGAAACTCGCCGAAATTACAGAAAAGAAAAGCTACAAAACGCACGACCACATATATGCAAGAGGCAACCCTGCCAAAGAACTGTTTTTGGTGAAAAAAGGTCTAGTAAGCCTTCGAAGGATTGAACCAGGGGACGAGGTTGGCATCGCCTTTGAAACGCGCGAAGCCGGGGAATTATTTGGTGCCGCCTCCTTCATGCATCCCCAAAATTACACGCTGACAGCCATATGCTTAGAAGACACCGAGGTGATGGCCATAGACGCCGACAAACTGGTTGAGCTGTGCGAAAAGGATCCAGCTGTGGGATATCAGCTGATGCTCAAAATCACGCAGATTTACTTTGAGCGATACAAGACCGCCAAGAGAAGTCTTCACGACATGGTGAGGACCCCTACAGTTATTACTGCTCTTCCAGGGTAATGAAGTGAGAAGATAGTTTCATAACAGGTGGCCGCGTCTATTAAATTGAACGATTAATCTCGGTCCCCAGGTTGCCTAGGTGAAAAGTGAAGAATCCGGACCCAAAGGACCGGGCTCATGGCGCAAAGCGCCAAGCGCAGAGAGCACAGCGAAAAACTGCAATGTCAAGGCCCCTATATTTATACGCTATGCGCCATGCGCTATGCGATCTGACCTGGCCCCAAGGACCAGGTTTTCGATGTTCAATAAGCCTGAGCATTTTCAGGTGTCAAGAAATACGAAGATCTTGTCCAACTGCTTCGTGGAATGTACCGTCTTTTTACTCGCTTGCTTCTAGGGGCTCCTTTTCCTTGCACTCCTCACACAAAGACCCATATTCAGGTAAGGTGTGAGTGATGATGACGTCTTTTTCTGTCGGATAATTAGAACATCCTTCGCTCCAATGCCATCTGTCACTGTTTTGTCTTCTGCGAAATGCTGCCATGGTCATCCTCCTTTCCAAATGATTAGCGAACTGTTGGTATCTCGAAATCCATTTCCACATTCCCGCGGTATATTGAATATTCAAGGCAATATACATGCCATGGGTCTCTGGGGTTGCCATTGGGGAGAACGGTCGAGTAAATCGCTAATAACAGGGTAAATTAAGACCGATGGACCAAAAGGGGGTAGGAAGAGAAGTAGCGATCCAGCAACTGCAACGCTCCGCGAAAGTTGCAGGTCAGCTACTCTTTTAAGCGATGGCCTTTATCCGGAAGGACAATGCCGAACTTTCAAATTCTCCAAAAGAAAATCTAGAAGATTCCATTTAGGTAGATGTAAGTGAATTGAAGACTAATCCTTCGTATTGGGAGAGCGGACGCATTGAACTGTTTATTCAACATCGAAAACGTGGGCCTCAGGGCCAGGTCAGATCGCATAGAGCATAGCGCATGGCGCATAGCGTGCAGATATAGGGGCGTTCACAGTGACCGTCTTTCGCTATGCGCTCTGCGCTTGGCGCTTTGCGCCATGAGCCGGGTCCTTTGAGTCCGGATTCTTTACTCCACTTTGAACCTTCGGGAAGTGTACACTTTACGAGGTAAAACGAAACACGTGGTTAATATGGCAGAGATCTTCGATGATTGGCCTGACGAGTACGATCAATGGTTCGAAACTCCCATAGGATTTCGGGGATTGCTGTCCACAGCTTTCGTTGTTTTTATTAAGTCATATCTCCGTGGCTTTCTCCTGGTGTAGTGAGTCGCCATTTGTTTGCTTCATTCGTGCCATTGACGACAATGACTTTCTCGTCTGTTCACCCTGCAGCACATAGGCGGCCGAAAGAACTTCTTGCACGATTTGCTGCAAAGGTTGGTCTGTTTCCACCTGTAAGTGAGTATCATCCCTCAGCTCCGTGAGAGGATCGAAAGCCGGACCCTGAGCCTCCAGGTGCTGGAGGCGAGCGTCTGTGATTAACTTTTTCCCTCGACGCTTTGCCAATCTCTTGCGAAGCAGAGAATGAGGGCAACGGCATTCAACAAAAATCACATTGGTTTCCTTTTCTTCTGCCAAAAACCGGAAGGTATCCCGATTTACCCGGCTTGCAAAAGTGGCATCTACAATGACTGACTTCCCTTTGAACAACTCCTCCCTGGCCGCTAGCAGCATGCGCTCGTAGGTTTGGGCCGTCGCAACTGGGGTGTAGATCCCCTCGCCAAACTCTGCGACTGCTGGTTCGTCCGGCACTAGCCCGAAGTACTTCTTCCGAGTCACGTCAGAACTCAGAACTCGAACGTCTAACCGGTTTGCCAATTCTGCAGCTAGGGTGCTCTTGCCGCTGGCAATCTGACCACAGACTATCCAGAGGGTCGGGCAGCTGAAAGTAGCGGCATATTCATAAGCGAGATCAAAGTAGCTTTGGGCCTTCTTCACTGTTTTTCGGGTCTCCGCTTCAGGTAAATCTCCTGCCGCCTGTCGCAGACATTCCACCTTGCAGCGTACATGAGCGCGGTAACACTTGTAGAACTCAATAAGTAAAAAGATTTCTGGATCATTAACAGCTTGGGCATAAGCAGCAAGCAGCCTGTGTCCTACGTCTGGAAACCCTTGATAGTCGAGATCCATGGCGAGAAAAGCTAGATCGGAAGCCACATCAGCGTAACGGAAACGATTGTTGAACTCGATGCAATCGATAATCTGGATACCACCCGGGAAATGGTTGTGATCCAGAAAATAGATATGACCCAGACGGAGATCACCGTGACAGTCGCAGATGTACCCTGTTTCAAGGCGGCGTTGAAAAAGGTCTGTGTTGTTGTTAAGGAAACGGCGTACCGCATCATGTATGCGAGAGAACTCATCGGGGTTTATAATTGAAGGCACGAAGGGTTCTGTTTGGTCGAAATCCTCCTCGGTGTTGGTTTCGATGATTTCTAAAGAACCCATGTCGTCAATCCTCGGTCCTCTCGAAGCCTCTTCATAGAAGGTAGCCAGAACCTGAATCAGCTCCTGCACCATGGTATCCGTCAGCTTCCCTCGTCGTAAAAGCTCCAGCATTGTTCTTTCCCGAGGGAGCTGCCGCATTTTCACTGCGTATTCCACCGGCTCTCCAGGGCCGTTGAGACCATATCCTCCTGGCTCCAGAGTGATGGCCGCCACCTCTAGGTATACCTGGTGGCTGAGCCTCTGGTTTAACAAAACCTCCTGCTCGCAGCAGTGCCGGCGTTTTTCCAGGGAGGTAAAATCCAAAAAGCCGAAATCGACCGGTTTCTTTACTTTGTAGACAAAGTCGCCGGTGAGAAAGACTTTTGAGATGTGGGTTTCCTCAATCTCGATTTTTCTAACGGTATGGGGATAAAATGCCGGATCGCTTAGGGCAAATTCTATTGCGGATCGATAATCGCCCTCGCCCTCGAATGGACGTTCCGTTACAGAATAGGGCCTCTGATCCTGGTTTTTTCTAATCATAGCCATTTTCAAAATCTTCCTTGACCTGGGGGAGCAGGTGATGGCTTTACCACCCTCCGCTTACCATCAGCCTGTGCGGACCAATCATTGGTCTTCCAGACCCTCGCTTCCTTCTGGGTTGGAGATTTCCAAAAAACTCCAAGTTCCCCGTTCACAACATCTAGGTTCGCAACAGCCATGCCATGGATTTTCGAGTCACCATTATCGGGGAAATACTGTTGAAATCCATTTTGGTAGGAGGAAATAAGGCTGGCGTATTGAAAAAGAGATTTTGTTGATAGTAGCAACAAGGCTACTGTTCATGGCTGAGAAGTTGCATTGCGGCTACTTTCACAGCAGCTAGTTTAGTCATAGTTGAAAACATAGAAGTTGCGAGCCTTCCTGGAGGCCCAAAGACTTCTTCAAAAGGCCCTGAGAAGTATGTTTTCATTCCTCGGAGGTCATACCAACCTCGAGGGATACAGTCAATCTCCAGGTAATTGCCCTTTCCCCTATCTATAGATCTTACCTTGACCGCTACCATCAGGGGATTGAGGTGCAAGAATGCAATGGTTCTAACTTGTTGAGATACTATCTAAAATACTGATTTAGTGCCACTATTGACTCCAGATGGGCCTTCTCTTTTCCCCCAGTCGTATGGCCGGTGTAGCCGATTAACCTTTTCAAATCAGTGGCTTATGTCCTAAGAAGTTTAATGGCACAGTTGTTGCCATTTCAATAAGTGGAATGAGTATCGAGGCAAGGACCTCCTATATCGTCAGAAAACCAACCAGCTTTCAGTAAGCCGGCCCGGCTAGAGAGAACAGAAGAGGGGTGATAACCCATGAAAGACGATATCAGAGTTAAATTAATCGATGCTCAATACTATTTCGCCACTATTGGGATGGGGTTGAAGTGGTACAACTATGAGGAATCGAAAAAGATTCGAGACCTTCGCCTTGCAACTACGGCCATTGGATCTCTACCAACTCAACTTGCGGAGTTAGTGGCAGAAGATGCAACGGAAATGGGCCTAGCAGCGTAGACCTGTAAAAATTCCGAAATCGAATGTAGAAGGAAGGCCATTTGACCACTGAGCACTCAGCACGGAGCTGGGATGTGCCGAGGTTGCGCACCATACCGATGAGACGTGTCAAACATAACAGGTTGACACTGATAATTTCTGGCGGTTTACTGGTCATAACCATTGGGTGAGCAGGAAAGAAGAGCAAAGGGAAAAGATGAGCATCCACATGCAACCTATTGGTGTCGTGCACACCGATGCCGAAACAATTCCCAGGCATTGGACCGTCTCCGATGTGGAGGGCACGCTTGTCATTGACGAAAGATACCTTGAAGGGCTAAAGGACATCAAACCTAGGCAACGAATCGTGGTGATTTTCCACTTCCATCAAAGTCCTGATTTCGATACAAGCTATCTAACCCAGACGCCTCGCCACCGCAAAAAGGCTCTGGGCGTATTTAGCATCTGTTCGCCTATGAGGCCCAACCCTATAGGCATGTCGGTTTTGGATGTCCTCGGCGTCGAAGACAATGTCATTTATGTGAAAGGGCTGGACATGCTGGAGGGGACGCCTGTTCTGGATATTAAACCTTGTATCCTCGACAAACATGATTGTCCAAGTTTTAAGGGAGAACGACGACCAACAACTTCTTAGTTCCATAGGATTACGGATTAGAAAAGAGCTCATTCGTTTTTATATCAAGCTTCGCAGCGATACAACGAACCTCAGTATCCCGCTATCAACGGATCGTAAAGAATCCAGACCCAAAGACCCCGGCTTTGAAATGCTTCCTTGACGCAAAGCGCCAGGCGCAGAGCGCAAAGCGTGTGGTAAACAGTGAACGGTAAATCGATCATGCGCTGGCTCAGCGACTGTTCACCGTTTACCAATTTACCGTTCACTCTCCTTTTCGCTATGCGCCATGCGCTATGCTCTATGCGATCTGACCCCCACAAGGCGGGAGTTTTCGATGTTGAATAAACTGTTACGGTTGCAGTATCGCAACCTTCCAAATCTACTCTCTTATTGGTCAATCCGCCAGTTCTAAAAATTTATCCTATAATATTGTTTATTTATAGCAATCATATTACCATGGCACAGATGTTGCCCGGTAGGGTAGATACAGTATGTCAGAGGAACAATAGAATGGTCGAAGCAGTGGTAAGCGGAAAGGTGGCGGTATGGACTTGCTTGGACGAGTGAAAGAGAGCCTCAGTCGGGTGGTACATCCCGAGACAGGCTTGGATGTGATCCACATGAAACTGGTTCGAGACCTGAAGGTCCACAATAGCGGCAGGGTGGAGCTGAGGTTTCGACCATATTCAATGTATTGTCCCAGTGGATTTCGACAGGGAATTAAGATCAAAAAAGCAGTCACGTCTGTGCCCGGGGTCAATGGTGTCAATGTGAAGGTGGACGGTCATATTTGCGCTGAACGACTTGAAAAGCTCCTCGGTGTGGTCAATTGATAAGCAAATGGCTGTTTAGATTGAGTTTCTGCAACAAGAGGGCTGCGAGAACTGGGTATCGCCTATTTATGCGTAAGCATGCCAAAACAGCCGTTGAGGAGTAATATAACCTTATGGAACTGAGCGAAAAGATCGGCCTGCTTTCGGTTGGCATCAATCTGCTACTCGTTGTCATAAAATATACCCTGGCTGTGCTTGCAGGTTCTGTGGCACTTCTTGCTGATGCTATCCACTCTTTTTCTGATGTAATCTCTTCAGCAACTGTGTTCGTGGGTATAAAGATCTCGAAACGAAAGTCCAGGAATTTTCCCTACGGTCTTTATAAAGTGGAAAATCTGGTCTCACTGGTGTCTGCCTTGTTCATCTTTTTTGCTGGCTATGAGATTGTTCACACTGTCCTGTTCAAGGAACAGTCGTTACGAACTCATTACCTACCTTATGCCATGGCCGGCGTCCTTGTTACCATGGTTATAACTTTCTTGTTTTCAGGTTATGAACTCAAACTGGGAAAAAAGATCGGCTCTCCCAGTCTGATCGCGGATGCCCAGCACATTCGCACCGACATGCTTTCATCTGCTGTTATCTTGTGCGGTCTGGTGGGTGGCTTTTTTGGGTGGCCTCTGGATCGGGTGGCAGCACTGGTAGTGCTTGTTTTCGTGTTCAGGGCTGGCTTCAGCATCTTTCTCGATTCCATCCGGGTTTTGCTGGATGCCTCCCTGGATTTCGAAAGTATGGACAAAGTCAAGACCGCTGTTTTGACCCACCCCAAAGTATCCTCCATTCATTCACTAAGAGGAAGGAATTCTGGACGCTTCAAGTTTATCGAGGTGGACATCGGGCTCAGGGTGAGGGAACTGGAAAAAGCCCACCATATCAGTCAACAGATCGAGGCTGAGATCATGGAGGTGGTTCCCAACGTAGATCATATCTTGATCCATTACGAACCTGAAAAAAAAGAGACGCGGGTCTGCGCCGTACCACTGCAAGAAGACAGGATTTCTCTTTCAGAACATTTCGGGGAGGCCCCTTATTACTATTTTGTCACCATACGGGAGAGGGATCACTTCATAATCGAAGAGCGAACTCTCGCCAATCCGTACAAAGACGAAAACAAAGGGAAGGGGCTGAAAGTCGGCAATTGGCTTCTCCAAGAGGGTGTTGATTCCGTCTATACCTCCAAGAGTATAGAAAAAAAGGGGCCCGGGTACGTTCTGTCCGACGCTGATGTAGAGATGGTAGTAAGCAAGACGAATCAGTTGAAAGACCTATTACAAGAGCTTCAAGGATGACATCTGTCAGCTATGGGTCAGGGAAGAGAGACGATGTAGACCGAGCTCGTATTTGATTAGGAGTGTAGATGCGAAAAAAACGGGCACATATCTTCGCTTTTGCCGGCAAGGGAGGAAGTGGAAAAACCACGCTGGCTGGCTTGCTGCTTCGCTTCCTCATAGAGCATAAGATGACACCGATTCTGGCAGTTGACGCCGATTCCAATGCCAACTTCAACGAGGTCCTAGGCCTTGAAGTAAAGGAAACCCTGGGTCAGGCCAGAGAGATGCTGAAAAAGTACGTCCCGGTAGGGATGACCAAAGATATTTTCATTGAGATGAAGGTGGAGCAAGCATTAGTTGAGACCAAAGAT